>JBLYYU010000393.1:0-13646 GCA_048550275.1 Polyangiales bacterium | reverse complement strand
GAGTGCGGCTTCATCAACGACACCGACGAGACCCTTCGACGCGGCCTCCAGTACGGTGAGATGTGCGATTTCCTCGCCTACACCGACGCGAACCTGAAGATCGGCGCGACGGGAATCAACAACCGAGAGATGGGCGTCGACGAGGACGGCACGGCCGTGTTCGAGACCGACTGCGGCCCGATCACCGGCTTCCGCGCCTACGCCGACGAAGAATTCTAGACGTTGAAGCGGAAGTGCATGATGTCTCCATCGTGCACGACGTACTCCTTGCCTTCGACGCCCATCTTCCCGGCGGCCTTGACGGCCTGCTCGGAGCCGAGCTCGAATAGGTCTTCGCACTTCATGACCTCGGCGCGGATGAAGCCACGCTCGAAGTCGCTGTGGATCTTGCCGGCGGCCTGAGGAGCCTTAGTGCCCTTCGCGATCGTCCAGGCGTGCACCTCGGGCTCGCCCGCGGTGAAGTACGTGATGAGGTCCAACGTTTCGTAGCCGGTCCGAATCAACTTGTGCAGGCCGGGCTCCTCGAGACCGAGGGATTCGGTGAACTCGGCGCGCTCGTCTTCGGCCAACTGCATGATTTCGGCCTCGATCTCAGCGCTGATCACGACGACCGGAACGCTGCGCTCTTTGCCAAGCTCGATGACCTTTTGGACCAATGGGTCTGTGTCCACCTCCGCCAACTGTTCGTCCTTCACGTTGACCACGAAGAACGAAGGCTTGTTGGTCAGGAGGAACATGTCCCGAAGGATCAGCGCTTCGTCCTCGTCTTCGGGCTGGACCGCCGCCGCTGGTTTTCCCTCGTCGAGCGATACCTCGAGGCGCTTGCAGAGCCCGACCGCCTTCTTCTCGAGAGCGTCCTGCCCCTTGGCGGCCCGCTCCGCCTTCTCGAGGCGCTTCTGGACCGTTTCCAAATCTTTGAGAATCAGCTCCGTCTCGATCGTCTCGATGTCCGCGAGCGGGTCGACCCTGTTGTCGACGTGCACGATGTTCTCGTCCTCGAAGCAGCGGACCACATGCGCCACGGCGTCTGCATCGCGGATGTTGCTCAGAAACGCGTTCCCCTTGCCCTCGCCCTTGGAGGCCCCGCGGACCAGGCCGGCGATGTCGACGAATTCGACCGATGCAGGGACCACCTTTTTCGGGCTGTGAATCGCGACCAACTTGTCGAAGCGCGGGTCGGGCACGGGAACGATCCCGACGTTCGGGTCGATCGTGCAGAACGCGTAGTTTGCCGCCTCCGCTTCCTTCTCGGAGAGGGCGTTGAAGAGCGTCGATTTGCCCACGTTGGGCAGGCCGACGATGCCGACTGACAGAGCCATGGGCCGTGCTTAGCGCGTGCCCGTCGGCCCGGCCACTAGGGGAGCCAGATACGCCCGATTAGGAACAGCCCGGCCGCCAGGATCGCCGTGAACGGCACCGTGATGAACCAGCTCGCGATGATGCCCGAGACGACCTTCATGTTGATCGCGCCGATGCCTCGCGCGAAGCCGACCCCGATGACGGCGCCGACCAGGGTGTGGGTCGTGCTGACCGGGAGCCCGAGCTTGCTCGCCAGCACGATCGTGGTGGCTGCGCCGAATTCCGCCGCGAAGCCTCGAGATGGGGTCAGCTCGGTGATCTTCTTCCCGACCGTCGCCATGATTTTGTAGCCGTAAGTCGCCAGGCCGATGACGATGCCCACGGCGCCGATCAAGAGTACTCGATGCGGAACGGCGACCTTCGCGCTGAGGTCGCCTGAAGTGGCGCTGAACACCGCAGCCATGGGGCCGACCGCGTTGGCCACGTCGTTGCTGCCGTGGGCGAAAGCCACGAAACAGGCGGTGAGGACCTGCAGCACGAGGAAGACCCGCTCGGCGCGATGCTTGTGCTCGTCCCGGTTCTCAGACGCGATCTGCGTGGCCCGCCGCAGAAGCGGGATCGAGATGAAGCTGGCGAGGAGGCCGGCCGCAACCGCGATTCCGAGGGAGGGCCCGAGCGCCAAGTCGAGCTTGAGCGGCTTGAGCCCTTTGAAGAGAACGCTGAGCGCAAGAATGCCGAAAATGGGAAAGACCATGATCGGACCCCAGCCGCGGAGCGCGAGCAACGGTCGGTGGACGTTCAGGATTCGTCGCTTGATGAACACAAAACCGAGGAAGCCAAGAAGGCCTCCCATGAACGGAGAGACCACCCAGCTCGCGGCGATCTTGCCCATGACGACCCAGTTGACTGCGTCGATGCCGCCCGCGATGAGGCCGAAGCCTACGACCGCTCCGACGATGCTGTGCGTCGTGGAGACGGGCCAGCCCGCATACGTCGCGATGTTGAGCCAGATCGCGGCGGCCAGCAGGCAGCAGGTCATACCGATGGCGATCACCATCGGATCGCCGCCAAAGGCAGCGACGTCGACGATTCCTTTGCGGATCGTCTTGGTGACCGTACCGCCGACCAGCATGGCGCCGCCAAATTCGAAGATCGCGGCCACGATGATGGCGCCCCGGAGGGTCAGCGCGCCGGAGCCGACCGAGGTGCCCATGGCGTTCGCCACGTCATTGGCCCCGATATTCCAGGCCATGTAGAGGCCCGCGATGGCCGCAACGGCCAGGACGATCGTCGTGAGCTCCATGAGACCTGGCCTAGCCGGCTACGAAGAGCCTGAACTGATCCCCGATGTTTTCCGCGTGATTGGCCATGTCGCCAATCTTGTTGAGGACCTTCGTCCACATGAACACTGCCGCCGGCGGCATCGAGTCCTCTTCCTTGAAGAGGATCTTTGCGCACTGATCCTGAATCTTGTCGGCCTCGTGCTCGGCCCGGCCGAGAATCGCCGCCTGTTCGAGGACGCGTTCGGCCGGCGGCCCGGAGAAACCGGACTCTACCAGGTCGTCGATCAGGTCGATCAGCTTGGCAGCCTCGCGGATCGTTTCGAGCACTCGGTCGACGAAGAGCTCGAGCACGGGCTTCATCTCCACGGGAACCGTCAGCGGGCGGATTGTGAGCAGCACACCCACGTCTTCGGCGCAGTCCGCGACGGCATCGATCTGGCTGATCAGCTTCAGCACATCGCGGCGGTCGACCGGCATCAGAAGCCGGACGGGCATCATCGAACGGGCGGCGTTCTTTGCGTCGTCAGCCTTCCCTTCCATAGCGCTGATCTCTTTGGCCACGCGCTCGACGCCGGCCTGGTCACCCGCCGCCAGAAGCTCGATCAAGACTCGGACACTGTCGGAGGTGCGGATGACCTCGTCCATGAGCTCGCCCACTCTGGGCAGGGGATTTCGCGCAAGCAGGTTCGCCAGTGGTATTCTCATGTCACCTCGGGGCCAACCTTCTCATCCCTTTCGGCAGGGCTCAAATGCTAAGTCGAATGGGGGGAATCCTCTGGAATTCTCGGAGAATCGGCGTTGTGAGCGGGCCGGCACCGTGTAGACTCGCGTTTGCTCGCTTGGAACGCGCCCGTCACATAGGCGTCACAGAGGCTGAGCAAGGTTCAGGCAACTGAGTATGGGTTCGCGAATCCTAGTCGTAGAAGACGAGGCCGACCTGGCCGAGTTGGTGGCATTCAACCTTCGTGGCGCCGGTCACGACGTGTTCGTCGCGCATGATGGCAACACGGCCTTGGCGGAGATTCAACGAGGCCAACCTGATCTGCTCGTGCTCGACGTGATGCTGCCCGACATCTCCGGGATTGAAATCTGCCGGCGGCTTCGCCGAAGCGCTGAGACGGTTCGCCTTCCGGTGATCATGCTCACCGCGCGAAGCGACGAGGTCGATCGGGTCGTCGGCTTTGAAGTCGGCGCCGACGACTATGTCGCAAAGCCGTTCAGTCCCCGAGAGCTCGTGCTCAGAGTGGAGGCGATCCTTCGTCGGACGGCTCCCCTTGCCGAGACCGAGGGGCCGCAGTCGATCACTCTCGGCAACCTAGCGATCGATGTTCCGGGGCACCGTGTCGAGGTCGAAGGCAGTGCGGTGCTTCTCACCGCGCTCGAGTTCCGGCTTCTGCTCGACCTGGCCAGCCGAGCGGGGCGGGTGCAATCTCGCGACGCGCTCCTCGAACGGGTCTGGGGCTATTCGCCGAACGCCGAGACACGAACCGTCGATACTCACGTGAAGCGGCTGAGGGAAAAGCTCGGCGTGGGCGCGGCGCAGATCGAAACCGTTCGCGGAGTTGGCTACCGTGCAATCAAGTCCTAGGTTGGTCAGTCGGCGCGTGGAGCGTATTCTACAGCCGTGATTCGCCGGTATTCGCTGCTCGGTGGCTTCGTCGCGCTCGCGACCGCCGTTTTGTACGCCCTTTCCCAGGTGTTCGCGCCCGAAGCACCGGTCTCGGCGGTGTTGCCGGTCGCTGTCGCTGTCGGCTGCTTGGCCGGCTGGCTCGCTTCGCGGGGCGATTCTCGCGATCTCGCGCGACTTCGAACTGTCATCGACGAGCTCACCGAGCGCAACCTCGAACGCCGCGCCCGGCTCGGCCGCCTGGGGCAGATTGGCGACCTCGGACGTGCGGTCGACGGTCTGGCCGACAGACTCTGGGAGAGCGAGCAGAAGAAGCATCGAAGAAAGGATCGGCTGCAGACGATTCTCGACGCGATGGCCGAGGCTCTCATGGTGACCGACGCGAACGGACGGATCACACTCAGCAACGAAGTTCTGACGGACTGGATAGGCCTCGAGGTCGAAGGGAAGACCGCGACCGAAGCGATCCGGCACCCGGACTTCCATCGCGCCATCGAAGAGGCGCAGAGCGGCTATTCGGGTCTGCTCGAATTCAGGTTGGACGAGCTGGACGGCCGGCCCGGGCGAGTCCTTCGCGCCTCGGTCTCGCCGCTCCGCGATCGATACGGTGTCGTAACCGTCTTCCACGACGTGACGGCCGAGAGCGACGCCAATCGAGTCCGACGCGACTTCGTCGCGAACGCAGGCCACGAGCTCCGAACGCCGCTGACCGCAATTCGAGGTTTTGCCGAAACTCTTCGCGAGGGCGCGCTCGAGAATCCAGAAGCGGCGCGCGGCTTCCTCGACGTCATCATTCGACACGCCAAGCGCATGCAGTCTCTGGTAGACGACCTTGCCGACCTGAGCCGCTTTGAAGGCGAGGAGCTCGAGCTGAGCTTGGAGCCCTTGGCCGCGGGCGAGCTGGTCGGTCAGGTCGTTCGAGGCCTGGAGGCCCAGTCGAAGGCCAAGGGCCTCTCGGTTACTTGCAACGGCCTGGAAGACGCCCCACCGGTCCTCTCGGAGGCCCGCGCCCTCGAGCAGGTCCTCGTCAATCTGGTCGACAACGCGATCAAGTACACCCCGGAAGGCGGGGAGGTGCGCATCGAGCTCGCGCCAGAGAACGGCGACTTGTTCATCGAGGTCGCGAACTCGGGGCCCGGCATCCCCTCAAAGCACCTTCACAGGGTCTTCGAACGCTTCTACCGGGTGGACGCCGGCCGCTCCCGCGAGCTCGGGGGCACGGGCCTCGGCCTCTCGATCGTGAAGCACCTGGTCTCCAAGATCGGCGGAGAGATCAACGTCGATAGCAGCGACGGCTGGACTCGGTTCCAGCTCTGCCTGCCCCGCAGCGATAGCCCCAAGAGCGACACATCGGTGTCACCGAGCTGACACATTCGGCTCGTAACACGCGGGCAAATGACAACGAACCGCTCCATTTTCCTCGCTCTCGCGGCGTTTGGCTGCCTGAGCATCACCGGACCCGCCCTCGCCGAAGAGGCGCCCGCCGAAGAGGCTCCTACCGAGGAGAAGTCCTCCGAGGAGCTCATCGAGGCGCTTCCAGCCGAACAGCAAGAAGCTGTCGAGGACGCGATCCAAAAGGCTGAGAGCCCGGAGGGCACCACGGTCATCGTCGTACCGCCGCCCGATGCCGAGATGCGCGCGTACGACCCGTCTCAGGAGACGGACCAGGAGGCGTCGGCTGAGGAACGAGTCCGACGCGACGTTCCGGGCGAAGAGCTGCACCCCAAGGGCGAAGACGAGATGATGGGCGACCACATCGTCGACCGGGGAGACATCAAATTCCGGCCGGGCAAGGGCGTCGAGATCAACAGCGCGGACGATGATTTCCAGCTCCGAATTCGGGTTCGCATCCAGTTTCTCTTGACCGTGCTGAGCGGGGAGGTGGGGCCACCGGACGCGGACGAGTCGGGAGAGGTCACGAACAACTTCCGGATGCGTCGCGCGCGCTTCGTCTTCCAGGGTCACGCCTTTGGCAAGCACAACCAGTACAAGCTCGAGATCGACCCGCTCCGCAAGGACAACGTCGTCCTCGACTACTACCTCGATTTCACGAAGAACCGGGACATCCAGGTTCGCATCGGCCAGTACAAGATCTCGTCGAACCGGCAGCGCGTGATCTCCTCGGGCAACTTGCAGATGGTCGACCGATCCCGTGTGAATGCGGAGTTTACGCTCGACCGCGACATGAGCATCGACATCCGTTCTCGGGACTTCCTCGGCAAGGACAAGATGCGCTACGTGCTCGGCGTCTCGACCGGCAACGGCCTCAACAACCCCCAGTTCAGCGACTTCTCGATGGTGTACTTGGCGCGGATCGAGTACCTGCCGATGGGGATCTTCCGGGACTACAGCGAGGTGGATTTCGCTCGCACGAAGCCCCGGCTCTCGCTCGGAGCCACCTATTCGTTCTTCCACAACGCCAACCGAGTTCGCGGTATGATCGGGGACGACTTCGCAGACGGCGGCACGGCCAACTATCACTTCGTCTTTGCGGATGCCCTTCTCAAGGTGCGCGGCTTTTCCGCCCTCACAGAGCTCGCGTTCCGCACGGGGACACGCAACAAAATCGGCGACAACGTGGACGAAATGGGCAACCCGATCGCCCCGGAGGCCCCACGGAATGGCCTCGGCTGGATGCTTCAGGCCGGCTACCTCGTACCGAACACCCGCTTCGAGTTCGCGGGCCGGGGCGCGCTGATCAAGGCCAATTCCAAGCGCACGGCGACGAGCCTCACCGACAGCTACGCGACCACCTTCTCGGTCAGCTACTACTTCGCCCGGCATCCGTTCAAGATTCAGGCCGATGTCTCGCAGATCTGGGGAACGGACGAACCCTACAAGGACGGTGCGACCACCTTCCGCCTGCAGCTCCAGGCCTCGCTCTAGTTTGCGCCGGGCAGCTGGAATCCTCGCTTGCGGCCTCGCTCTGATGGGTGTGGCCGCTTGCGCGCATCCGCGGGGCACCCGGTCCGCCCAAGACGTTCGGGACGTCCAAGTCGTCTCAACCCCGCCCAAGTACTGTGACAAGATCGGCTTCGTCGAAGGCTTTGCTGGAAACGAACAAGCCGCGCGGAAGAAGGCACTCGAGCAAGCGGCCGCGCGAGGGGCGACGCATGCGCGCCTCGACGCAGCTCACCCGGACTTGGAAGACGGCATGACCATCGTCGTGAGCGCGACGCTCTTCTACTGCCCGCCGCCCGACGAGCGCTTTCCGCCCGACGGCTACCCCTAGCTTCGTCTAGCCCTTGCCGTGACGAACGTCGCGGCCTTCGACGGTGAAGATCACCATCTCCGCGATGTTGGTCGCGTGGTCGGCGATGCGCTCGAGGTACTTGGCGCAGTTGCAAATCCGCATCCCATCGGGAATGCGCGCCGGGTCGTCCTTCATGTACTCGAGGCAAAGCCGCATGACGTCGCCGTAGATCTCGTCGACGGCGTCGTCTTGATCGAACACCGCTCGAGCTTTGGCAGCGTCTTCGTCGACGAGCGCGTTGAGCGCATCGCGCAGCATCACGCCAGCGCGGCGAGCCATGTCCGGGAGTTTCGAGCCGGGAGGGCTGAGCCGCTCCCTCGGTTCCATTTCCATGGCACGCTCGGCGATGTTCACGGCCTCGTCTCCGATACGCTCGAGGTCGGTGGAGGCCTTGACCGCAGCGACAGCAAACCGAAGGTCCCGGCCCACCGGTTGACGGAGGGCCAAAATACGCACCGCGAGCTCATCGACGGCGACTTCGTCCTCGTCCATGCGGCGATCCGCGTCCATGACGTCTTGGGCCATGGCATCGTCCCGGTCCTCGAAGGCCCGGACGGCGACGCTGATCATCTGTTCGCAGCGCCCGCCCATCGCGAGCAGGCGGTCCTTCAGGCTGCGCAATTCGGCTTCGAACTCCTGATGCGTGTGGGTGAGCATGGGTCGACTAGGGCGCGCCATTATCCAAACCTACCGGAAATATACTCCTCGGTACGCTTTTGGGACGGTCGAGTGAACATCGTCTCGGTCTTCCCGTGCTCGATGAGCTCTCCCATGTAGAAAAACGCTGTGAAATCGCTGACCCGCGCGGCTTGCTGCATCGAGTGGGTCACGATGACGATCGTGTACTCTTCCCGAAGCTCGCGGATGAGCTCTTCGATTTTGGCGGTAGCGATGGGGTCGAGTGCCGAGGCCGGCTCGTCCATCAAGATGACTTCCGGCCAGACGGCGAGGCAGCGCGCGATGCAGAGGCGCTGCTGCTGGCCGCCCGAAAGCCCGAGCGCCGAGCTCTGCAACCGGTCTTTGACCTCGTCCCAGAGCGCAGCTCCTCGGAGGGAGTCCTCGACCCGCTCCGCGATGAGATCGTCGTCCTTTTCGCCGCCGATCCGTAGGCCGAAGGCGACGTTGTCGAAAACCGACTTCGGGAACGGGTTCGACTTCTGAAAGACCATGCCGACCCGCCTGCGAACCTCGACCGGGTCGACGCCACGGCCGTAGATGTCTTCGCCGTCGAGAAGGATCTTCCCCTCGACCCGGCAGCTGTCGATGGTGTCATTCATTCGGTTGAGAGCGCGAAGATAGGTGCTCTTGCCGCAGCCCGAGGGGCCGATGAGCGCGGTCACGCTGCGAGCGACGATGTCGAGATCGACGTCTCGAATCGCCTGATTGCTCCCGTAGAAAACGTTGACGTTGCGCGTCTCCATTTTCAGTTCCGCGGAAGTGCCCGCAACCGCTTCTTTGGTTTGGCTCATGGTCGAAGTGCCGCTCGCGATCGTGCGCGAATGATCACCGCGAGCAGATTGAGCGAGAACGTCAGGACGAGCAACACGAGGACCGTGCCAAAGAGCGTGGGACGGGCCGCGTCGACGTTCGGCGACTGAGTCGCCAGGGCGTAGACGTGGTAGCCGAGGTGCATGAACATGTCGCGAAGATCGGTCGGCAGGTAGGGGAGGAAGTTCGCCGCGCCGCAGAAGATGATCGGCGCGACTTCCCCGGCGCCCCGGCTGACCGCGAGGATCACTCCCGTCAGGATGCCGCCTTTGGCGTTCGGAAGGACGATTTTGTACACGGTCTGGAAGCGGGTCGCTCCGAGGGCCAACGAGGCGTCGCGTAGCTCCTGAGGCACGGTTCGTAGCGCTTCTTCGGTCGTGACGATAACGACGGGAAGGGTGAGGATTGCCAAGGTCAGCGAAGCCCAGAGGATCGAAGGCTTCCCCCAGACCGGCGTGGGGTCGTCGTAGAGGAGCGCGTCCATGCTCCCGCCGACGAAAATGATGAAAAAGCCCAGGCCGAACAGGCCGAACACGATCGACGGAACGCCGGCGAGATTATTGACCGCGATGCGCACGAGCCTCGCGATGCGCGAACGCGGCGAGGCGTATTCGGTCAGGTAGATCGCGGTGGCGACGCCAATTGGAACCCCGGCGAGGGTCATCAGCAAGGTCATGAAGACCGTCCCGTAGATCGCCGGCCAGATGCCGCCGCTGATCATGTCCGCGCCTGGGCTTTCTGTGAGGAACTCCGCCGAGACCACGGGCGCGCCGTGCCAGACGATTTGGCCGAGCAGCACCGCAAGCAGCAAAAGAATGATCGCGAGCGCGAGGCCGGTCAGCCCCGCGAGGAACCAGTCCTTTCGCGTGTACTTCATCAGGATGCCGTGAGCTTCTTCTGGAGGCGCTGAATGAACAGATCTCCGACCAAGTTGAGAACGAATGTCACCGCGAAGAGCATGACGCCGAGCAAGAAGAGCACTCGCCAGTGTGGGTCGCCTTGAGCGACCTCGCCGAGCTCAGCGGCGATGGTCGCGGTCACCGTCCGGACGCTGGTGCTGAAGTCGAAGACCTCCATGATGGCGGCGTTGCCTGACGCCATGAGCACGATCATGGTCTCGCCGATCGCGCGGCCAAATCCGAGGACCACGCCTGCGGCGATTCCAGGGATGGCGGCGGGGAGCACGACGCGGAGCGCGACCTGGTATTTTCGGGCCCCGAGCGCCAGAGCCGCCTCGGTCAGAGTCTTTGGGACGGCCTGAATCGCGTCCTCCGCGATAGTGAAAATCACAGGCACGATGGTGAGCGCAAGGCCGATGGCCGCCACCACGGCGTTGAGCCGAAACCGGAACCCAAAGGTGGCCTGCGCCCAAGAGGCGAGGACCATCAGGGCGAAGAAGCCGAGCACAACCGAAGGGATGCCTGCGAGAAGCTCGATCAAGGGTTTGACGATTTCACGAACCGCGCGTGGCGCGTAGAGCGCGACGAACATCGCGCAGCCGACACCGAGCGGAACGCTCATCAACATCGCAAGAAGGGTGACCTTCAATGAGCCGATGAAGAGCGGCAGCACGTTGAACTTGGCAGGCTCGCCCACGGGCTGCCAGATGTGGACCGGCTCATCGTAGCCGTGCCACTCCTTCGCGAAGAACAGATCTCGCATCTGAACTTCTTCGGCAAACTCCGCTTCCCAGAGCATCGGCACGGCTTCGCGTGCGATGAAGACAAAGATCAGCGCGATCGCGGCAATCGCTGCAAGCGCCAAGACGGCGATGGTGCGTTCAGCGACACGATGCCACAGCGGCGTGCGAAACGAGCTTGCGAGCTTGGGTTTGCTGCGACGCGGACGAAGTGCAGCTCGCCGCTGGGCCTTGGGGGCCGGGACATGTGGTCCTGCTTCCAGCACCTGCTCGGTCACTCTGCCGCCGCCGTCGCTTCCTTCGGAAGCGGGTAGTAGCCCACACCTTCGACGATGCTCTGACCGGCATCGGAGAGCACGAAGTCCAAGTAATCCTTGGCAATTCCGCTGGCCTCACCCGAGCTGTAGACATTGAGATAGCGGGAGAGCGGGTACTTGCCGCTGGTGGCGTTGGCCATCGTGGGCTCGACCGGTTCTCCGCCGGCAGGCGCCACCAGCACCGTGCGAACGCCTTCCGCGTAGGCGATACCCCCGTAGCCGATACCTCCCGGGTCCTTGCTCACGGCGTTGATCACTGCAGCGGTTCCGGGGAGCGTCTGCGCGGTCGCAGCGAAGTCCTCTTTGTCGAGGACGTGTTCTTTGAAGTAGGCGTATGTGCCCGAGTTGTTCTCACGGCTGTAGAGCACAATCGGGCCGTCCTCGCCGCCGACGTCCTTCCAGTTGGTCGTTTGACCGCGGAAGATCTTCTTCAGTTGAGGAATGGTCAGCGACTCGATCTTGTTCGCCGCAGGGACGTACACCGCGAGCGAGTCGAGCGCGACTCGGAACTCCTGCACTTCGGCGTTGCGCTTCTTGAGCAGCTGCTTGCGCTCCTTGTCCTTGATCGGCCGGCTTGCGTTCGCGAGGTCCGCCGTGCCGTTGATCAGCGCGGCCATGCCCGTGCCGGAGCCTCCGCCCGAGACCTGCACCACCTTGCCGGGGTTCGCCTTCATGAAGGCCTGCGCCCAGTTCTGAGCGAGGATCACCATCGTGTCCGAGCCCTTGATGGTCAGCGTCGAGGCGGCGCGCTCCTGAGCGGCGCTCTTCGTGCCAGCTTCGCCCGCGTCACGCTTTTTCGAGCTGCAGGAGGACAGGGCCAGCGCCGTGGCGAGAACCAGAAAAACCCAGTGATTTTGACGTGATTTTCTCAATGCATCTGCTCCGATCGCTCCGACTTTGAGCCCCCCATGTGACAAGCACGTGACAGCCGGGCGACGACACGGCGTCACCTCCGCATCGCCGTTTTGCAGCTGATTTCGACGCAGGACTGGCACCTACGAATCACCATCTCGACACGATTGCGCCGCAAATCTGTCACGGAGGCTGCCCAAGCTCTCGTCAATGATGTCCGAAGATCGATGCGTCGTAGCCGGTGATAGCTCCCTCTTCAGCGCCCTGAGCCAATCCCTCGGGCCGAGCGGGCCCGATCTCGAGGCCGCGAGGGACGGGGAAAGCGCTATTCGGATGCTCAGCATGCAGGGGGTCGCCGGGCTGATCGTGGAGGACCAGCTCAGCGACATGCGGGCAACCGATGTCCTCAAGCGGGTGCGAGAGCGCCCCGAGACCCGAAGCAAGCCCGTGATTCTGGTCTCCGGCCATCACGACGAGGTAGACCGAGTTCTTGCATTCGAACTTGGTGCCGACGACTTTGTGGCCAAGCCGTACAGCCCGCGCGAGCTAGCGCTTCGCGTCCGGGCGGTTCTTCGCCGCTCGCAGACGAAGGCCAAGCGACCGCTAGATCGCTTCCAGATCGATCGGCTCAGCGTCGACATCCCGGGCCATGAGGTCACCGTCGACGGGCGCGTCGTCGGGCTGACCGCCTTGGAGTTCAAGCTGCTGGCCGACCTGGGTCGGCACCACGGTCTCGTGCGCAGCCGCGAGAAGCTCTTGGAAGCGGTTTGGCACCACGCGGGCACGCTCGAAACTCGCACCGTCGACACACACATCAAACGCCTTCGTGAAAAACTCGGAGGCGTCGGACGCCAGATCGAAACCGTACGCGGCGTTGGATACCGACTGAAGTGATCGACTGATGTTTAGCGATTTTGACAAGAACAAGAAGAAGGAGTCCGGCGAAGCTAGGGGGCGCATGGGGCTCTCCCTAGCGGTCTCAGCCGTGTTTTACGTCCTGGCGGGACTCGGAGTCGCCGCCGCCGTCGCGACCGCAAAGGTCGTGGTGGATCGGCAAGAGCGAGACGTCGCAGTGGAGTTTGCCGCGGCTCCGACACCGGTCCAGCAAGAGCGCCCGAAACCAAAGCCAAAGCCGATCAAGAAGAAAGAAGCCCCCAAGGAAGTCAAAGCGGAACCCGGTCAGAAGCGAGGGCTCAGCGCGCCGCAGGAAATCCCCGACGAAGAGCTTCAGGAAGCCAGTGATGGGCGTCTCGCCGAGGTCGAAGAGATCAACATCGACGAAATGATCGGTGGGGGCGGAAGCAAGGGGAAGAAGAAGAGCGGCCCTCGCCAACGACGTGAAACCGTGAGCCGCCCGAAGTTCTTGAGCGGCTGCCGGGCGCCCGAGGTTCCGCCCGAAGTGCGCACCAGCGCGGAGACGATTCGGGTGCGTGTACGTCTATTGATCATGCCCGACGGAGTCCCGGTCAAAGCCGAGATGGAGGCTTCGCACGCTCTCATTCCCGACGATTCGATTCTCAAATGCGCCCTGGCTCAGCGATTCGAGCCCGCGCGCTTACCCGACGGCACGGCGGTTCCGTACCCGTACCGGCGACAGTTCACGTTCAAGCCTTCCAATATTTGAGAGAGAGGTACTAGCCATGGAAATCAATATTCTCGAGATGTGGCACACGATGAACCCCATCGTGAAGAGCGCGGTGATCGTGCTCACGATTCAGGGCATCTGGGGCGTCACCGTCACCATCGATCGACTGCTGATGCTGTTCATGTCGAAACGACGTTCGCGCAAGTTCGCCGTGGAGGTATCCGAGGCCATGGAGCTCGGTGACGCGGATGCGGTGGCGCAGATCGCGGACGACGCAAAGAAGCGCAGTCACCTTGCGCGCTT
>JBLYYU010000392.1:0-9025 GCA_048550275.1 Polyangiales bacterium | reverse complement strand
GTACCGGCCTCGTCCCCTCCGGGCCCTCGTCGACGTAGTGCATCCGGAGACCGTCGACCTCGAAGTAGTTGGGCCGATAGGGGTAGTCGACGAGGCCTTCGAAGCGAGTCTCGTCCGTCCTTATGAAGTCGATCATCGCCGCGATGCTAACGAAGCTGGGTCGCGGCGACCAGCCTCAGGGCGCCGGCTGTTCGGCCGAGTCCGGCAACGGGATGTCCTCAGCCGGAATGGTTTCTTCGAACGGGGCCTGCGCCGGTTCGATTGGCGTCGCTTCCGGCTCCGGCACCGGGGGCGCCGGTCGAGGCGCCGGGGTCGGCACCCCACGTTGGGGCGCGGCCGCGGGCGCTGGGCCGAAGGAGCTCAGTGCCCAAAGCAGGACGCCACCCAAGATCAGCAGCGGAATGATCAGAGCCCACCAGGCGCTCCTCGCCGGAGGCGACTTTGACGGCACGAGACTCAGGCGACAGAGCTCGCACTCGCCATTTCGATCCAGCGGGAGCTCATGCTTTTCGCAAATACCCATCGAATCCACCATCTGCGCATCAGTCTACCACGGCTGGGCCGGTCGTTTCATGGGGTTTCGGCTGAGCCTATTGGACAACGATGCACTGGGCCGCGCCCACGCTGCCCTCGTTGTTGTCCTCGCCACATTCCAGTGCAAGGGAGAGTCCAGCGGCCTCGTCATCGACCGTTACGTAGAAGTCCCAGGGCCCGTCGTCGCCGCTCTCTGGCGTGAACTCCATCAGCAGCGTTTCGGACTGCCCGGGGAGCAACGCGAGGCTGGTCTGTTCGAAACCCAACAGGTCACCGTCGGGCAAGACTCCGTGATAGAAGCCGACCGGAACCCCCGCTACTACGCCGAGCGATCCGGTATTCGCAATCTGCGCCTGTATCGTGATCGAGCTCGGGCAAGAGCTGGTGTTGACGGAGAGCCCAGCCACCGAGAGGTCCGGTGCGTTGAACACCCCTTCGCCTTGAACGTTCTGGCGGTAGTTGTTGAGGCCGTTTCCTGACCAGCTGTCGTTCTCCTGGACAGGGATCGCGCCCGAGGCTTCGACGTTCGTGACGTGATAGCTGTGCTGGTTCCAGACTTTGCGTGTTCGCACCCATTTGTCGTTGATGTCACCGAACGCGAGAAGGCCGTGTGTGCCGACGGCGCAGTCGTCGCGGACGATTTGGTCGTCGTTCGCTGGCACGACGAATTCGGAGTTCCCATCGGCATCTACGTCGACGATCAAAGGGTATTCCGCCGCGGTGCGCGAGGAGTTCGCCATCTTGAGCAACTCGCTCCCGTCTTCACCCGAGAGAATGTAGAGGTGGCATTCGTCGTTGTAGACGACTTCGGCCTTCCCATCGCCTTCGAAGTCGAAGACGCTCGATCCCGTCACACTCGACGAGAGATCTTGCACGACGATCGACCAGAGAATCCCGTCGTCCCGCCCGGTGCTGCATAGCTCGGTCGGCACGGGATCTCCCGCGCAGTCGAGATCATAGACCGCGTAGTTCCCTCGACCTGCCGCTGCGAACTCCGGCCGACCATCGCCGTCGAAGTCCGCCACTGTCGGCGCGCCGCCAACGCCGCCTCCAGGGATTGCCACCGGACCGAATACGACCGTTCCGTCGACCCCGTCCAAGACGCGCGCGTTTCCGGCGCTGATGCTCACGACGTCGGGCTTGCCGTCGAGGTTCATGTCCGCGACCGCTACGAAACCGTCCGGTGCGGCCGGGTTCTCCCAGAGGAGCGTCCCGTCCGCTTCATACACCTTGTTGCCGCAGACGATGTCGAGCCGATCGTCGTCGTTGAAATCCGCCACGGCCGTGATGCACCACTCGCCATTGCAGCCGATCCAGCCCTTGTCCTGCATCAGAGTTCCGTCGTTGTCGAACCACTTGCCGCCGATGACGACTTCAGATTCCGGGTCGGAGTCGAGATTCGCGAGTGCCGGGTATCCTTGCTTTTCTCCACCGCTGACGTCCGCGTTCCACTTCTCGACGCCGTCGTGCTCGATGACGACCAAGTCTCGTTCTTTCGTCATGAACACGATCTCGAGCTCCTGGTCACCGTCCAAGTTCCCAACCGCGGCACCCGTGCCCCAGCGGACGTTGTAGGTGCTATCCGGGATCATGAGGTTCTCGCTACCGTCCTCGCCGTTGAGCATGACCAGCATGTTGTTGCCGCTGGATCGGTACGCGACCGTCACGACCTCCGGGAGCCCGTCCGCATCGACATCGGCGATCGCGGGCGTCGTCTGAACTTGTCGATACCGGTCGTCCTGGCTCCAGCCCTCCCAGTGCCATTCGACGATGGGATCGAACGTCACGGACTCGGGACGCAGCTCGCACAGCGGTCCGGTTGGCTGGGGCAGGCATTGCGAGAGCGTCGGCTCGCAGAAGTGTCCTTCGGGGCAATCGAAGCTGTCCGTGCAGCCGGCACCCGGCGTCGCGCACTCTTCGGCCAAACAAACATCACCGCTCGAGCAACAGACGGAGCCGTCGTCGCCGCAGCGAACGCCCGATTCGCAGGACGGTGCGCAAGCGCCTTCGAAGCACTCGTCGCCTACGTCGCAGCAGACTGCAGGGGTTCCGCAGAGCAGCTCGGACTCGCAGGTTTCGATTCCTCCGGTTCCGCCGCTGCCACCCACACCGGCGCTGCCGCCCTGGCCGCCGTCACCACCGGCCCCTGCCGTGCCCCCTGAGCCGGCTGAGCCGCCGCCCCCTCTCGAATCTCCGTCACCAGAGCCACTACAAGCTCCCACGAGCAATGCCGCGAGAAGCACACCAAGCCGATAAGCAGTCATGATGTAATATTATAGCAGCAACGAACGATGCGTTTGCTCAGACGTGAGCTGGATTACGCGATCATCTCGTCGATCAAGCCGCCCTGGAGGCTCGAGTGCCCAAAATCGTCGACCGGACCCCCATTGCCCTTTCGAAGACCGACTGCGGTCGCGAGGGTGTTGAGCAGCTTGTTGTGGGTCACGTCGCCCGCGTCGACGTACGCCCCGGTCCGAAGGTACCCGTCGGCGCCCCCGGCGAGGATGTACGGAAGGTTGTTGATCGAATGCGGCGGCCCGTTCGAGAGGTCGTTGATCCACGCGCAGACACCCTTGTCGAGAAGACTGCCAGAATCGCTGCTGTAGGCCGAGAGCCGATCGATCAGCCTACCGAAGAGCTGCGCGTGGATTCGATCGACCGCGGCGTGCTTCGACTGAGCGTCCGGGATCGGGTCACCGTCGGATCCATCCGCGAATATCCGATGTGAGATCCAATGGTAGGAGGGGAACTCTTCGCCTTGCCAGCGATACCGGGTCCCGTCGTTGCCATTGCCGATCTGCAGCGTGACCGCGTGCGTGTAGCCGCAGGATAGCGCGAGCGCGATCACATCGATGTGCAACTGGGCAACCTCCACGACTCGATCTCCGTTCTGATGGTCGCCGTCGATCGCCTCGATCGCGTTGACGGTCGGAGCGTCGAGAGGTGCGCAATCCGAGAGCTGGATCTCTAGGTCGCGGATCGACGTGAAGTGGAGGTCTAGGCGATCGCGATCGTCGGAGCTCAGATCGCTTCGGCCCAAGAGCGACTGCATCTGGTCGCGAACTAGATCGTTGACGCTTTGCCGTCGCGTCGCGAGCGCGTTTGCCGTCCCTTCGTCCAAATCGACGAGCCCCATGATGTTGTCGAAGGCCACCTTTGGGTTGGTTTGCGCGCCTCGGCGGTCGTTTGCCCCCCGATACGAAAGAACGCTATCGAGGAAATTGTAGGGTCGCATGGCGGCGAGAGTGAGCGGACCTCGGCCGTCTGGGTTGAGCTCACGAGCGATGCGATTGTCTAGTGACTCACCCAAGGCGAGGGAGTTGTTGCTCGCCTCGGAGTCGCCCGTTGGCTGCGCCGTAAGTGCTTGGAGGGCGCCTCGGGCGTGGCCGCATCCGGAAATCGAGAAGGCGCCTCGGACGCCACGAACCATCAATAGCTTGTCGGCGTGCGCGCTGAGCTCGCTCGTTGCCCGGTCGCTATCGGCGAGCATCGAGGCCGTCGTCAAGGCCCCCAAGCTACGCGGCCAGAACATCTCCGGCTCGGCGGGGTTGCTGTAGGGGAGGGCCTGCGAGCAGCCATTGCCCTGTCGCATGACCACGAGGAAGCCCGGGTCGTCCGGACCCGCCGCCCGCGCGATCTTCGATGCGAAAGTCTCGAGGAACGGAAGACCAACGGTCACTCCAGCGGCGCCGCTCAGAAACAAGCGTCGTGTGAATGGTCCCTTGCCGAACTCGCTCATGAGCCCTCCGCATTGCGCACTCGAAACTCCTCGCTTCGAACGAGCTCCAGAATCAAGCCCTGAATCGAAGTTCCGCTCTGGGAGGCGTCACCTAGGCTTTGAATGAGATCGAGATCCGAGCCCGCGGTGTCACGTCCGAGCGCATATTCGACCCAGTGCTTGGAGTAACAGTCGTGGGTCTGAACTCGCTCTGCCATTGCCCCGTTGAGCTCGGCGGCGCCGTCGAACGCGACGGGTCCGTCCTCGAACTCGAAGCTGGCTGCTGAGTCGATCGGAAGACCGAGCTCCTCACTGCGATACTGCCCGAGTCCGTCGAAGTTCTCGAACGCGTAACCGATCGGGTTGATGAAGGTTCCGTGGCAGCTCGCGCCGCAGGTACCGGGGCCGGTGTGCAACTCGATTCGCTCGCGGGACGTCATCGTCACGCCGTCATCGCTCGGAATCGGTGGGAGCGCGTCAGGCGGGGGAGGAAGCTCCGTGCAAAGAACGCGGTGGTTGATGAACACGCCGCGATGGACCGAGCCTGTGAGCCCCCCGTGGGAGGCCAGGAACCCTAGCTGAGTGAGCATACCCCCGCGCTGCGGCTCCGAAACCGGGTCGAAGCTCACCTGCGAAAACGAATCCCCGAACGAGCCTTCGAGCCCATAAACCGTTGCCAAATCCGAGTTCACGAAACTGTAGGGGGCGGTGAGCAGCTCGCTCAAGTCGCCGTCTGCTTCGAGCGCGACGTGGTCTACGAAGCGCCGTGCCTCTTCGTACATGTCATCGCCTACGCCATCGTAGTAGAGCGGAAACTCGGCCGGGTTCTTGCTGAGATCCCGATAGAGGTCCCAGTTGAAGAGCTGTGCGTGGAAGCGCTCGAGCATCTTCTGGCCTCGCGGGTCGTCGAGCATCCGCTGAGCCTGGGCGGCGATTTGGTCTGCGGTCTCGAGCGTGCCCTGCTCGGCGCTGTCGAGAAGCTGGTCGTCCGGGCCGCTGTTCCAAATCATGTACGAGAGGCGTGAAGCGATTTCAAACGCGTTCAGCTGCACGGTGTCGCCGCTTTGCGCCTCGCCGAGCTCGACCCGGTAGATGAAGTGCGGCGATTGCAGCATCCCTTCGAGCAGCAGGCGAACCCCGGCATCGAAGGGAGGCATCTCGTCGAAGTGTGAGGCGCCCTCATTGAAGAGAGCCGCATGCGCTTCGACTTCCGCGGCGGAAAGCGGTCGCCGGTAGGCGCGCCGTCCGAGATCTCGTATCACTGCGCGCGTCCGCTCACCCGCGTCCTGAGGCAGGTTAGCCGGCAGCAGGCCGTCGAGGACTGCCTGGTTGCTGGTCGCGGACTCCGCCAGAGCCTCGGCGGCAGCCTGGTAGTTGCCCCAGAGGTCGCTGCTCACCCGAAGCGCGCGTATGTTGTTGTCGAAGAAGCTGATCCGTGTGTCGGGCTCGAATCCGCCCGACAGGTTCGACGTTTCTGCGAGACGCAGCAGATCGCGGACGCTGTTCTCCCATTGGCTGTGCGTCAGACGTGGAAACGCTGTTCCGGCCGCAAGCTCGCCGGTCGCGCCGCACACCGAGCGCCCGCAGCGGGGTGCCGGCCCGCCAATCGAGCCTTCCGGCGGCGCATCACCGATAACGCCGGTGCAGCCAGTTGGCGCGAGGAGCGTGCCGATCACGAAGAGATGAAGATATCGCAAATTAACCCTAGAGGATCATGAGTACCGCCTAAAGGGTGTAAGTGTCAAGGTGCTGCCTTGCCCACAGTGGCTCCGCGCGAAGTCATGGAATCGCGTGCTATTTGACCCCGGTGTCAAAGCTCAACGGCCTTCTCGAGCGTCTCGACCTCGAGCGTCTCGACAACGACCTCTTCCGCGGATTCAGCCCTCACGACGGCCGACCGAGGATCTTCGGTGGTTTGGTCGCTGCCCAGTCTCTGATCGCCGCATGCCGGACGGTCGAAGGCCGGGTCGCCCACTCGCTGCACGGATACTTCCTCCGGGAGGGCGACACCTCGGTGCCCGTCATCTACCACGTCGACCGGATTCGTGATGGGCGGTCCTTCGCGACCCGGCGCGTCGTCGCCAAGCAGCACGGCAAGGCGATCTTCAACATGTCGGTTTCGCTGCAGGCGCCCGAAGAAGGGCTCGAACACCAGACGGTGATGCCCGACGCTCCAGCGCCGGAAACGATTCCAAGCAACGAAGAGAGGCTACGAGCCTACCAGCGACGAGCAGACAACCCGCTGATCGATTTTCTGTTGGAGCTCGACCGGCCGATCGAACGGCGTGAGGTCGACCACGTGGACCTCTTGGACCCCAAACCGCAAAGCGGCAGACATCGCACCTGGTTTCGCGCGGCTGCCGAGCTAGGTGACGACCCTGTCCTGCACCAGGCGATTCTCGCGTACGCGAGCGACTACGGCTTGCTCGAAGCGTCTTTCAACCAGCATGGTCATAGCTTCCTCACGGAGAAGTTGATCATCGCCAGCCTCGACCACGCGATTTGGTTCCACCAACCACTCCGAGCGGATGACTGGATGCTCTACGTCACGGAGAGTCCGCGGAGCTCGGGAGGACGTGGGCTCAATTTCGGTCACATCTACTCGAAGGACGGGGCGCTGGTCGCGTCTGTGGCTCAAGAGGGACTCATGCGGATTCGGAAGGAGCAATGATCATGGCTAGTGACGGACGACATCGCGCGACTGCTTTGTTCACCGCTTCGCTGCTCACGTTGCTCGCCTCGCCGGTCGCAGGACAGCAGAGCCCACTGCCGGCGGGCAGCGAGGAAACGACTCCGGCCGGCACTTCGGCCGAGATGGCCGAGCTCCAGAAGAGGTCCGACGAGTTACGCGTGAAGCTCGAGAGCTGGCGCGCGAAAGCGGCGGAGTATCTACAAGCCGGACAGGACTCCGAGAGCCGAGCGATCCTCATCAACGAGGAGATCGAACATCTTCAGCAGCGCGATGCGATCACTGTTTTGCCGGGGGCTCGCCGCGCCGAGCTGGACGCAAGGCTGGTCGAAGCCGAACAAGACCTGATCGCAGCGCGACGGGAGGCGGCCGAGCTGGACGCGAAATCCGAGCAGCGCGCAGAACGGCGCCGGCGGGTGCCCGAGCTTCTCTTGATCGCCAAGCAGAGATTGCGGGACCTGGACAGTGCGCCCTCTGTGCCTACGGGCGAGACCGCGGGCAATGAGCTGCTCGTCCGAATGACAGCGCTGCGTCGGGAGGTGATGCTGGCCGAGATTGAGGCCTATCAGAACGAGCTTGCTAGCTACGATGTTCGCGGCGCGCTCCTCGCCAAGGAGCGCGAGCGGGCAACGCTCCGCGTCGCCTACTACCAGGCGTTGAGCTCAGAGCTCCGGGAAGCGACACAGCAGTTGGAGCGAATCGAGGTCGCGCGCGAGACAGAAGCCGCGCAGCTCCTGCTCGAAGAGCTCACCGCGTTACCGGAAGGGTATCAGCGCACATTGCGCGAGCTTTCCGAGCGCAATGAGGCCTTGGCATCGGTGTGGACGAGCGAGGGCGGGCTCTACGACCAGATTCGAGACGTCAGCCAGAAGCTTTCCCGCGCCGAGGACAAGGTTGTCAGCATCGAGGCCGAGCTCGTCCGGCTTGCCGCGCGCGTCGAGGCCGTGGGGCTTGCCGATTCGGTCGGCGTGCTACTCAGGCGCCATCGTGCCGAAGCGCCTGACATCGGCATGTACCGCCGCTTCATCCGGATGCGTCAGGACCAAATCGGCAGTGTGCAGCTACAGCAGATCAAGCTCCGCGAGCAGCGCGAGGCGCTTTCCGATATCGATGCACTGGTCGGCGAGGTCATGTCGTCGGTCGGAGAACCGGCGCCGGAGGACGAGCGCGCAGAGCTCGAACAGCTTCTTCGGCAGCTCTTCGAGACTCAGCGGAAGTACATGGACGCGCTCATCGAGGACTACGAGACCTACTTTCAGAAGCTCGTCGATTTCGACGCCCAGCAAAATGAGCTGATCGCCCGTACCAAGGATCTCCTCGATTTCATCGACGAGCGCATTCTCTGGGTCCCGAGCGGGAAGTCCGTGAAGCCCGAGCTCTTAACCGACGGTCGTGACGCGGTCGCTTGGTTCTTCGCGGCGAAGCATTGGGCGCAGCTGGTGCGCGGCGCTCGGGACGCTGCCCAGAGGTACTGGCCCCTGAACCTCGCTGTCTTGCTGCTCGCGTTGCTTTTCGTGCCCCTGGCGGGGCGAATACGTCGACGCATCACAAGCCTCGGCGATATCGCACGGCAACCGAGCTGCGCGAGCATGCTGCCTACACTGGAAGCGCTCGGGCTCTGTCTGGCGGTCGCGCTGCTTGCGCCTGCGCTCCTCGCTTACGCGGGCTGGCGCCTCGAGCTCTCGCCGGCCGCAACGCAGTTCACTCGAAGTTTCGCCGCCGGGCTTCTTGCGATGGCCGGTTTCTGGGCGACGCTGCGCGTCTGTCGCCAGCTCACGCGTCCCGGGGGAATCGTGGAAGCGCACTGCGTCTGGCCCGAAGGCGCTGCTGCTTCTCTTTGGCGCGACATCGGATGGCTTGGCCTTCTAACGCTGCCGTCGGTTTTCGCCATCTTCCTTTTCGAGGCTCGCGGCGAGGACCTTTGGCGGGAGTCGATCGGTCGTGTCGCGTTCTCGATCGCAATGCTCGCGGTCGCGGCATTCAATGTTTCGGTACTCCGAACCGAGGGATCGCTCCACCGCGTGTTGGGAGGCAACGTTCGCGTGCGCCCCTGGCTCTGGCGTTTGGTGCAAGTCGGTTCGTTG
>JBLYYU010000391.1:0-13187 GCA_048550275.1 Polyangiales bacterium | reverse complement strand
CGCATCACTATCTTTGCGGCCCTTTTCCCGGGGAGAAGACCTGTGAATACGAATCCCGGCCTCATCGGCACCAAGCTTGGCAATACCCAAATCTTCCTCGACGACGGGGAGGTACGACGCGTCACTGCAATCAAGGCAGGGCCCTGCGTCGTGGTGGGGAAGCGCACCCCGGACACAGACGGCTACGCCGCCCTTCAGCTCGGCTTCGGCAGCCGTCGTGAGAAGCTGGTCACCAAGCCCGAAGCCGGCAACTTCAAGAAGGCCGGCGTCGACCCGCAGCGGGTCGTCCGCGAGTTCCGCGTCGACGAGTCGCTTCTCGAGCGCTTCGAGGTCGGTCAGACCGTCAGAGCAGCTGACATCTTCCAGGACGGTCAGTTCGTGGACGTGTCCGCCACCAGCAAGGGCCGCGGCTTCACCGGTGTCATGAAGCGTCACAACTTCGCCGGCGCCGGCACTGTCGGCCACGGCACGCACGAGGCCAAGCGCCACGGCGGCTCCATCGGTATGGCAACGACTCCCGGGCGCACGCCCCGCGGCATGAAGATGCCCGGCCAGTACGGGAACAAGAAGGCAACCATTTTGAATCTCCGTGTGGTGCGGGTGCTTTCCGACGAGAACATCGTTCTGGTCGACGGAGGTGTCCCCGGTCCGCGCAACGGAGTCGTCACGGTGAAGGGCGCGATCAAGAAGGCCACGATGCCGCTCCCCGAGCGTCCCGTGGCGGAAGCCCCGGCCGCAGAAGCTCCGGAAGCCACCGAAGAGGCCTAACTGAGCCGGCGCCGCCAACAGGACCACCACGGGCGCCGTGCGCGGCGCGAAGGCTACCCTGCTCGCTCCGTCTATAAGCTCGAGGAAATCGACAGGCGCGTTGGCCTCTTCAAGAAGGGCCAGCGCGTTCTCGATCTCGGCGCGAGCCCAGGTTCCTGGACGCTCTATGCGGCAGAGAAGGTCGGCCCAACTGGTCGAGTCCTCGGCATCGACCTCAACGAATCGGACGTCGCGCTTCCGCCCCAGGCCGAGATCCGGGCGCTCGACGCGTTCCAAGTAGCGCCGGATTCCTTGGGAGGCCCATTCGACCTCGTCATCAGCGACATGGCGCCGAAGACGAGCGGGCAGCGGCACGCCGACCAGTACCGGAGCTACGAGCTCGTCATGCGGGCGTTGGAGTTGACCAAGACCGTGCTCCGACCTGGCGGAACTTTCGTGGCGAAGATCTTCCAGGGAGCCGAATTCGAAGACGCCCGCAACGCGCTTCGTGAACTGTTCGGCAAGGTTCGAATCATTCGGCCGAAGGCGACACGCGGCGAAAGCTACGAGGTCTTCCTGGTGGGCCTGGGATTCGAGCCGCCTAATCCGTGAGGGCCTCGAGCCGGGCGCGCGCCCGTTCCGCGTAAGGGCCCTTTGGATCCAAGTTCACGCAGCGCTTCAAGTGCGCGCGCGCCTTTCCCAACTGCCCCTGCTTCGCGAGGATCGAACCGTAGGCATAGTGCAGCGCCGGATCGCGCTCGGCTTGCCCGACCGCCCGCCTCATCGTCTTCTCTGCCAGGCCGATTTCACCGTTCGCGTATTGCGCCAGCGCAAGCTCGGCCAGAAGCTCCGTCGGAGGTGGCGAGGAGGCTTGGTCGAGCGCAGTCTGAAGAATCGAAACGGCGTCTGCCGGCAGACCGGCCCGCCGAAACCCCTCGCCGAGCGCGATCGAAAGCAGCAAATCGCCTCGGACCATCGGTCGAGCATCGCGTAGCTGAGCGGCGGCCTCTTCCGGTCGGCCCGTGTCGAGGAGCAAGATGGCCAAGTTGATTCGAGGGATGGGGTCGTCCGGAAGCCGCTCGACGGTGGCGAGATACTCGCGCTCCGCGTCTTCCGGCCGCCCGAGCTCTTCATAGGACATGGCGAGGTTGAAGCGCGCGGCCGTCAACGTAGGGTCTAGCGCTACGGCGCGTTCCAGCGCGTCCGCAGCGTCCCGCAACGCACCACGCTCCCGCAGCAGGACGCCGAGATTGTTGAACGCCTCGGCAAAGCCGGGCTCGAGCTCGACCGAACGCCGGTACGCGCGCTCAGCTGCTCCCCACTCCTCCGTTGCTTCGAGCGCCAATCCGAGGTCGAGCCAGGCTCGGGCATCGTTCGGATCGTCGGCCAGCGCCTGCTCGAAGACGAGCTTGGCCTCCCGAGCGTTCCCCTCCGCAAGCAAACGTTCCCCACGAAGCACGTCGGGGCTAGCTGCGGGCTGACTCAGCGTCGGGAGTGGCTCACTCGCAGCGGTCGGTTCGGCTTGGCGGGCGGTGCAACCGCCGATCAGGAGGGCGAGGGCCAGCCCGCGAAGCGCCGCGCTCACTGCGACCCGGCCCGTGCGTGAAGCGCGAGGATTCTATCGTACAGGACGCGTTGAAGGCGTTTCAGGCGATCGTCGTCGCGCACCTTGTTGCCGTCGGCGTCCGAAACGTAGAACACGTCGGCGACGCTTTGCCCCTCGGTGTTCACCTTCGCCAGAGATATGGTCAAGTCGAGCTGATGGAGCGTGCGCGCAATCTCGTGTAGGAGGCCGCCCCGGTCCCGGGTGAACACATCGACCACCGTGTAGAGAAGTGACGCGTTGTTGTCCACGCTGATCTGCGTCGCCACGTCCGGTCCTGGGCGAATGGACCAGGGCGGCGGCGTGCTCTGACGTGCGATGAGATCTTGCGCCGAAATGCGGTCGGTCACCCGATGCGCGATGTCTTCCTGCAACGCCGCCGCGAGCCTGGCGGGAGCAGGCGTGTTGTCGCCGACCCGGACCCAGAAGACATCAAACACCTCGTTGCCGGTTTTCCGCTGCCGAGTGTAGATCTGAGCCGTTAGAACGGAGAGATCGTGCGCAGCGAAGACGGCGGTCAGGTCTGCGAGCAGGCCGGAGCGATCCTCGGAAACCACAACCACTTCTTCGACGTCCTCGCCCGGCCCGGGGCCTACCCGCACCGTCACCAAGCCGTCGTTCCGGTCTCGCGAGATCCGTGCATGTTGCCGCACGACGTCGACCGGATTCGCAAGGAAATACCGGTCGGGCATTTCATCGATGAAGCTCTGGAGCTCCGCCGCCCCGGCATCGCCCGCAAATCCAACGATTGCCTGTAGCTTCACGTCGAGTACTCGACTCTCGGTCTGCGCAGGTGCGCTGCCCGATTCGAGCTGTGCGAGCGTTGCGAGGTACAAGTCCTCGAGCGCCCGCGCCTTCCAGGATGTCATCGCCTTGGGATTCACGGTCGTGATGATCGAAACGGTGCAAAGGAATAGGTCGCGGAGTCGTTCCGGCGTCTCCACCATTTTGATGACTTCAGTCAAACCCTGCGGGTCGTGGATGTCCCGTTGGGTAGCCCAGCGATAGAGCGCGTTCTGCTCTCGGACGAGCCAAGCCACGTGTTGAGCGTCGACTGCGCTCAGCCCGAGACGAAGCGCGACGCTCTCCGCGAGCCGGGCCCCCGTTTCCTCTTGCTCGCGACCTCGGGTGCGCCCGAGGGAGTGGAGGAGCACCGCCAGAAAAAGAGGAAGCCGCCTCGGCGCCTCCGCCGCAAGCCTGGCCGACAATGCCCGCCCCCGACTCTCGCCGCGGGTGAGCGCCTGCAAATGCTCGAGCGCCTTCACAGCGTGAATGTCAGCCGTGTAGACGTGGAACACGTCGTGATAGACGCGGCCTACGAGCGGTTCGAACTCGGGGATCATCGCAGAGACGAGTCCGACCTCATGAAGCTCGGCTACCGTGGAGCCGCTTCGAAAAGCAGTCTCATCGATGTTCTTGAGCAGGGCCAAGAACAGCTGGGTGGCTTCTTCTGAATCTTGCAAGCGAAGTCGCCAACGCTTGTCCGGCGCGATACGGGCGATCGCATCGAGCGCCGAATGGTCGGGCCGTTTGCAGTATCGGAGCGCCTGTCGGTAGAAGCGGAAGGCGAGTGCGGGATCCCGATCGAGCCGCTGTGGCTTTTCGAGGTTGATGAGCCCGTCGGCCAAAATGATGCCGTGCGCGAGCTTTCGAAACGTTGCCGCTCGGGTGCGGTTCCGCGGGCGCGCCCGGTCGAGCATGCGTTCGGCGGTCAGTGCGACAATGCGTGCATGGCGGTAGTAGGCCTGCATGAACTGCTCGACACCCAGCGTCACACCGTCGACGAAGCCAAGCTCCTGAGCGATGTCCTCCTGGTCGCCGAAGGTGAGTCGGTCCTGCTGACGACCCGCGCGCAGGTGCAGCATGTTTCGGACGCGCCAGAGCATCTCACGCGCGTCTTCGAGCTCCCTGACCTCGCGGGCGAGGAGCGCGCCGGTTCGAACGTAGTCCTGCTCGTTTCGAGCGCCCCATCGAGCGCGAGCGGCCCATTCTGCGACGTCCATGTCTCTCAAGCCGCCGCGTCCCTGCTTCACGTCCGGTTCGAGCAGGTACAGGCTACCCCCGAAACGCCGATGCCGGGTCTCGGTGTCTTGCTCGAGGGCGGAGATGAAATCCATGAGGTGTGGCTCGAAGACCTGCTCGCGTGCGCCGCGCTCGAGGGCATCGAGAATCGAGCCGCTGCCAGCTACTCGGCGGAAATCGATCAACGTCGTCGTCGTCCGGATGTCCTCGCGGGCCAGGCGCAGGGTTTCGTCGACGCTGCGGACCGCATGACCGATATCCACCCCGAGGTCCCAGAGCGGATAGAGCAGGCCTTCGGCGAGGGCGCCGACGAAGGGATCTTTGGAATCGTCGCAGAGAAAAACGACGTCGACGTCGCTGTTGAGCCCAAGCGTCGAGCGGCCATAGCCCCCTACCGCGACGAGCGCGACGCGGCCTTGCGGCTCGGTGCCGAGGGCCCGGGTGGCCGCGTCGGAAGCGCAGTAGAGCGCACTCAGGAGGCCGTCGAGTGCCCGAGCGTGAGAACGCGCAGTGCTCACGCCGGGGTCGCCACGGCGCACGGCATCCTCGAACGCTCGGCGATAACCACCAAGGTACCCGCTACAGGTCTTGCCGAGCGAAGGTGCGAGCCCACCTAGATCGACGACCGGACTGGATCCATCCGACAACGGTCAGCGAGTATGACCGTCGGCCCAGTCGCGAGCAAGCGCGCGGCTCATCGGCCGAGAAGGTAGGAAGCGATTCCGGAGGCGATGCCGTCCGCCAAGGCGCGCCGGTACCGCTGCTTGGTTAGCGCGCGAGCTTCCGGCTCGTAGGTCAGAAACGACGCTTCGACCAGGACCGAGGGCATCCGAGCCCCAACTAGAACGTAGAACATGGCACGCCGGACGCCGCGATCCGACAGCCCGGGGAGTACGGAGCGGCCGTGCTTCAGGGAGTGACGCTGAATCTTTCCGGCGAGCGACAGCGATCCCTCGGCCTGCGACTTCCGGTGATGCTTGGCAAGCAAGCTCTGAATGCCCGTAACCTCCGCGACTCGCGTCCCGTTCTCCCGAGCGGCCAGGCGCAGCGCTTGCCGGTTGTTGGTCGTATCGAGAACGAAAGTCGTGACCCCGCCACGTCGAACCGGCTCGGAGCTCGCGTTCAGATGAATCGACACGAACGCGTCGGCCTCCATCGAGTTCGCCAGCGCGCAGCGCTCTTCGAGCGAGAGGCCGACATCCGTCGTTCGTGTCAGCATCACCCGGGATCGGGGCATGATCGCGCGCAGTCGGCTGGCGGTTCGCTCAGCGAGATCGAGCGCAACTCGGGACTCGACCAGACCGAAACGATCGTTGGCGGCGCCCGGCTCATCGCCGCCGTGCCCAGGGTCGAGCACCACGAGCGGCCTCCGCTTCGTCCGCGTGGCACGCGCCGCGCTGACGTCGATCACAATCCGATAGGGGTCGGTGAGAAAGAAGACAGTCCCCTTGGCAGCGGGCCGCAAGTCCAGGACGACGCGCGGGTTCGGAGTGGCGAGCCGAACTCGCTGCAAACCACCTCGACCGACCGACTGAGACACCGGAACCGAATCCTCCCACTCGGCATCTTCGAGCTCGATGGCGATGCGGGGTGGTAGAATTCCTTCCGCTGGCAGCCGCTTCTGATGGAACAAAGGGACGCCTTCGAACAGGAGCACTACACGGGCGCCCGCTGCATCTTCGGCGCCTGCCCCGTATACGTCAATCCGTGTCAGGCGGGCCTTTTCACGCTCGGGCTTGTCGGGCGACGGGAGCGTCGCCGACGCGGGGGTCAGCTCCTGCGCGCGTCTCGGCGGCGCATCTGGCTGGCAACTCAGGGCGGCCACGAGCAGCCCCAGCAAATAGACCTTCGATGTATGCACCCCGCTTGGAATGGTCGCGTGTTTACGCGACAGCGTTGCAAGCGTCAACGGAGCGCCGCTCGTTGACCGGCCCCGAGCGATCGCCTAGCTTCCGCGGCATGGCGGGGTTGACCTATCGCGACGCCGGCGTCGACATCGAAGCAGGCGAGGAGCTCGTCGAACGGATCAAACCGCTCGCGCAGGCGACTCGCTCAGAGCACGTGCTCGGTTCGTTGGGCGGATTCGCCGGCCTTTGCTCGATACCGAGCGACATCGAAGACCCGATCCTCGTCTCCGGCACCGACGGTGTGGGGACGAAGCTGAAGCTGGCGTTCGAGCTCGAGCGTCACGACACCATCGGCATCGACCTCGTCGCGATGTGCGTGAACGACATCATCACGGTGGGTGCTCGGCCGCTCTTCTTCCTCGACTACTTCGCAACGTCGAAGCTCGATGTCGACCAGGGTGAGGCTGTCGTGAAGGGTATCGCCGAAGGTTGCCGTCAAGCGGAGTGCGCCCTCCTCGGCGGAGAGACCGCCGAGCTTCCCGGCTTTTATGCAACCGGCGAATACGACCTTGCAGGTTTTGCCGTCGGTGTCGTCGGCCGAAAGCAGATCATCGACGGCACCGCCACTCGCGTTGGCGACAAGTTGATTGGCATCGCCTCCTCCGGTCTGCACTCGAATGGCTTCTCCCTCGCACGGCGTGTGCTCGTGGACGGAGACGCGCCGCTCTCGCTCCATGCTCCATTCGAGGCGGACGGAACGCTCGGCGACGCCCTGCTCCAACCTACACGGATCTACGTCAAGGCGGCGCGCATTGCTCTCGAGCACGATGTGCACGCCATGTGTCACATCACCGGCGGCGGCCTTCCCGAGAACCTGCCGCGGGTGACGCCGAAGGGGCTCGGAATTCAGGTCGACCCAAGCGCATGGACAGTCGATCCCATCTTCAGTCTGATCCAGAAGCGCGGAGCCGTAGCGGACGCGGAGATGCGGCGGACGTTCAACATGGGCGTCGGCTTCACCATGGTCGCCGCCCCCGACCGGGCAGCGGCGCTCGTCCTGGCACTGCAGTCTGCAGGCGAACGCGCGTTCATCATGGGCGAAGTCGTCGACCGTGATGGCGTCTCGTTCAGTTCGTAGGCCTCCCATGGACGTAGCGGTTCTCGTTTCTGGTCGCGGCTCGAACCTGAGAGCGATCTGCGCTGCGATCGACGCTGGCACCTGCGACGCGAACATCGTCGGGGTCGTCTCCGATCGATCCAAGGCCGACGCGCTCGGTTTCGCCGACGAGCGCGGAATACCCATCCGTTCGGTTCCGCTCCGCAAGGGAGATGACCGCGACGCCTGGAACGAGCTGCTTGCAGAAACGGTGGCTGAACTGCGCGCCGACCTGGTCGTCTTGGCCGGGTTCATGCGTGTGCTGGGACCGCCACTGCTCGAACGGTTTCCAGGGCGAATCATCAACGTGCACCCTGCCCTGCTCCCTTCGTTCCCAGGTCACAGCGGAGCGCAGGACGCGCTCGACGGCGGCGTCCGAATCAGCGGATGCACGGTTCACGTGGTCGACGACGGCGTGGATACGGGTCCGATCATCGCGCAGGCGGCCGTCCCAGTCCTCAACGGCGACTCCGCCGCGACACTGCACGCACGAATCCAGGCGCAGGAGCATCGGCTTCTCCCTGCCGTGATTCACCAAATCGCGATCGGCGCGATCACACTCGACCCGTTGACGGTGGTCACCCCCGTCGCGGACCCCAGCCGATCACTGACCGTTCCGGACGTGTAGACCCGTGTCGACGAGCTTCTACGACGTAGTTGTCCTCGGCACTTACCTCGAGCCGCTACTCTGCGCCGCCTTGCTCGCGCGGGAGGGTCTCCGGGTTCTGGTGCTCGGGCAGGGTGCGCCGGAGCCATCGTACACACTCGGGGATGTTGAGATCGAGCCGTACGGTTTGACCGTCATGGGCGCACAGAGCCCGATTGTTCAGACCACGCTTGAGGAGCTGGCGCTACGGCAAGACGTCCGCCAACGCATGCTCGATAAGGCCACGGTGTTTCAACTTCTCCTTCCAGAGCATCGCCTGGACCTTCACCCGGACGCGGATCGCTTGCTGGCAGAGGTAGGACGAGAGCTGCCGAGCGTTCAACGCCAAGCAACGGACATCAACCGAGCACTCGCTGAGGTACGAGTCGAGCTCGACTCGCTGGTAGGCCGGGAGCTGCTCTGGCCGCCCGAAGGCTTTCTCGAGCGCCAGCAGTTCTCGTTCGCCGCGTCTACTCAACGATTCGATCGGCAGGGGCAAGGTTGGACCTCCTGGAACCAGCTCCCGATTCGGCATCCTCTGCGGACAGCGTTCGACGCCGTCCTTCCACACGTTTCCGGCCTCATGCCAGCGCAACATTCGGACCTGACGCGCGCGCGCTTGCATGAGCAGGCCCTATCCGGAGTAACGGAGCTGAGCGGAAGCTGGTCCTGGTTTCGCGAGGCGCTGTTCTCGCGGATTCGATCCTGGGGCAGCGATGTCCGTGCTCGTGACCGCGCCAGCTCCGTCAGGCACTTAGGCCGGCGCGGCCATAGCTTGCGGCTCGCTGGCTCGGATGACGAGATCGGCTGCTCCCAGATCGTCCATGGAACTCCAGTCGCTGAGCTGACGCAACTACTACCAGACCGCGCGGCGCTGAGCCGGGTATTCGAACGGGTCGGCGAACCGCGGTCGCGCGCGTATCGAGCGTCAGTGCATTTCCTCCTCGATTCGAAGGGAATTCCAGCGGCTCTCGGATCACTCGCTCTGGTCTGCGCGAGCGCTACGGATCCGGCCCGCGCATTTCTTTTGCGGACGCGTGAGGTCGATACGAATCGCACGCTCCTCACGGCGGCCAGCTTGGTCGAGGAACACCTGGTCGACACCGCATCATCTCCGCTTCAGTTCGTGCGCGAAGACGCCCTCGACGCGGTTCGAACCGTGATTCCGTTTTTCGACGAACACGCGATTTGGGTGGACAGCCCGCACGATGGTCTTCAGCCGCGCTCGCTACGGGGCGAAGCCGAGCTCCAGTGCAGCGACCCATGGAACCGCGGGCCGTACACCATGCGAGCCGTCTACGACTATCCGACTCGTCGCGCCCTCGGCGTGTGTGCTCTGCCTACACGTACCCCTGTGAGGGGCCTGTTCCTCTGCAACGAACAAGTCGCCCCGGGCCTCGGTTTCGAAGGTTCCTTTCTAGCCGCGACCTCAGTCGCCCGAATCGTCAGTTCTCAGTACCGAAGACAGGACTGGCTCCGGCGCGGCCCCTGGGCCCGCCGCAGGGTTTAGGGCACCCCCCCTGCCCCTCTGGTATGCTCTAGCGCATGGCCGCACCTCAGGAGGCACCTCGTCTCACCCTGCGACAGCTGCTCCGACTCATGGTCGAGCGAGGCTCATCGGATTTGCACATCACGACCGGGTCTCCTCCGCAGCTTAGAATCGATGGCTCGCTCGTTCCCTTGCGGACGCCCCCGCTGAAACCGCGGGAAAGCAAGGCGCTCTGCTACGAGGTAATGACCGAAGATCAACGCCTTCGATTCGAAAAAGGGCATGAGCTCGATTTCTCGTTCGGCGTGAAGTCGCTCTCGCGATTCCGAGCAAACGTGTTCATGCAGCGCGGCGCCGTGTCTGGTGCGTTCCGCGCGATTCCCTTTGAAATTCGCCCGCTCGATGATCTGGGCATGCCGCCTATCGTGTCCGAGCTTTGCACGCGGCCACGCGGCCTCGTCCTGGTCACGGGCCCTACAGGTTCGGGCAAGTCGACGACGCTGGCGTCGATGATCGACAAGATCAACAGCGAACATCGGCACCACATCGTCACCGTCGAGGATCCGATCGAGTTCCTCCATTCCAACAAGCTCTGCGTCGTCAATCAACGTGAGGTCGGTTCGGATACGGCTGGGTTCAAAGACGCGCTGAAATACGTCCTGCGTCAAGACCCCGACGTCGTTCTAGTCGGCGAGATGCGAGACCTAGAAACAATCGAAGCGGCGCTTACCATCTCGGAAACCGGCCACCTCGTGTTCGCAACGCTTCACACCAACACGGCAGCGCAGTCGATCAACCGTATCATCGACGTCTTTCCGTCCGGGCAGCAGAGCCAAATTCGCGCGCAACTCTCGTTCGTCCTGCAAGGCGTGCTCAGCCAGATGCTCCTTCCGAGGGGCGACGGCCCCGGTCGAGTCATGGCTTGTGAGGCGCTCGTCCCGAACGTGGCGATTCGAAACCTCATCCGCGAGGACAAGATTCACCAGATGTACGGAATTATGCAGACGGGTCAGGGCAGCTCCGGCATGCAGACCATGAATCAGTCCCTCCTGCACCTGGTCGCCCAAGGGACTCTGGACCGCGAATTGGCGTGGATTCGGTCCCCAGAGCCCGATGAATTCCGCCAAATGCTCGACCAATTGGACAAGCGGGGCTACCACCAGGCCCTGCGCGGCGGCGGCTGATTCGGCTTTCCCTCAGTTTTTTACTATCCTTGATGGTTGAATACCGATGGGTAAGACACGGACATTCCGACGCTGGATAGCGCCGCTCAGCTTCGCACTGTGCTTGGCATTTTCCGTTGTGGCCGCAGCGGATTCTTCTGCAGGCAAGCGGGGAGCCTCTGTGGAGGATCGGGCAGAAGCGGCGGACGCCTACGACCAGGCGACGTCCGCGTATCTTTCGGAGCGCTACGAGCTCGCTGCACATTGGTTCGAACGCGCGTATCGGCTCGCGCCGAACTCGACCGCACTGCTGCAGGCGGTGCGCGCGCACCACAAAGCCGGGAACTCGGTTCGTGCAGCCAACCTCTCGCTTCAGCTCCGAGACAAGTATCCGTCCGACCAGCGCGCGAAGCAGATCGCCGACGCGCTCATCGACGATCTCCGTCCGTTGTACGCGCTGATCGAAGCCAAGTGTGAGCGTAAGTGCACTCTCGAGCTCGACGGTGCGCTCCTCCAGCATTCGACATTCTTTGTCGCACCCGACGTCGAGCATTCGCTCAACGCAGCGTTCGAAGACGGCGAAACGTCAACCTTCCTGCAGGCCTCCGCGGGCGAGCGAAAGGTCGTCAATGTGGCCGCACCGGCGCCGCCTCCCCCTCCGCCCATTCCGCGCTGGGGTTTCTTCTCATCGCTTGGCGCGACCGTGGCGATGGGCGCAGTCACGGTCTGGTCGGGGATCGACGCAAACAATGGCGTGAGCGCGTACGAAAGCGCGGCTCGGACCGCCAATTCGCCGGGCATCAACAACGGTTCGTCTCCCACCCCAGCAGAGAACGCGCAAGCGCTCCTCGAGGAGGGGCGCAAGAAGGAGCGCCGGACCAACATTCTCATTGGCGTTACGGCGGGAATGGCAGCCACGACAGCCGTCCTCGGAGTCTTCACCAACTGGAAAGGTGAAAGCCGCCAGGCCACGGCAAAACGAATCGAGCCGACGGTAGGGGTCAGCAATAAAGGTGGGCTCCTGACGATCAAGGGACGCTTCTAGTGAACGCACCGGCTAGCTTCCGAGGATCGCTGCCGCCGTCCCGATCCATGGCAGGTCGGCATCTCGGTCGGTACGAGATCCTCACGCAGCTTGCTTCGGGCGGCATGGCTTCGGTCTACGCAGCGCGCGCGCAAGGCGTCGCGGGCTTCGAGCGACTCGTCGCGATCAAGATGCTCCACCCTCATTTGGCCTACGAGCAGGAGTTCATCTCGATGTTCCTGGACGAGGCGCGGCTCGCGGCGCGAATTCGACACATGCACGTGGTGCCGACACTCGACATCAGCGACAGCCCCGGCGACGGCTACTTCCTCGTCATGGAGTACATCGAGGGCAACCACCTCGGCGCTCTGCTCGGACGGGCCGCCAAGCGTGGAGAGAGACTCCCTCAGCCGTTCGTATGCCGAGTGTTGATCGACACGCTTCACGGTCTGGCCGCCGCGCACCGCCTAACCGACGAAGCTGGTACGCCTTTGAGGCTGGTGCACCGGGACGTATCGCCGCACAACATTCTCGTCGGCACCGACGGCCTCGCGCGCCTCACGGACTTCGGCGTCGCCAAAGCGGATGTTCGCATGGCCTCGACTCGAGCCGGGCAGTTCAAGGGTAAGCTCTCGTACATGGCCCCTGAACAGGCCTCGTCGAATTCGACAGATCAGCGCTCGGACTTGTTTAGCGTCGGGATCATTCTTTGGGAATCGCTCACGGGAAGGCGGCTCTTCAAAGGCGAATCAAATGGGGCGACCCTGAACAAGCTCTTGAACGACAAGGTTCTGAAGCCGTCCGAGCTCTGGCCGGACCTGGAACCGTTCGACGAAGTGCTGACGAAGGCGCTCAGCCGGGAACCGGATGACCGGTTCCAAACCGCTGAGCAGTTCGCGGAAGCGATCGAGGAGGTGGCCGGTCGCGGCGGAGTTGCCAAGACCCGCGAGGTCGCTGATATCGTTCGCGATCTCGACGCGGAAAAGCTGCAGGACGAACGCCAGCGCGTTCGCGATGCGATCAAGATGCTCGGGAGCACAGACGTCGGCAGATCGATCATTCCGATGCCCCGCGAAGGCACGCCGGTAGACACTCAGACGTTCGCCGCCACGACGGCTACTGGCTCACACGTACACGGGAGCGTTTCGGGCGTTCTTGCGGACGGCACGCCCGTGGTGGTGAGAACCTCATCGGAGTCGGAGACCTTGAAGTGGTTCGTGATGGCGCTGGCTCTCATCGTTTTCGCGTACGCCGGCTTCCTCGTGTATCAGCTCTTGCGTCCGGCTACTGCGCCCATCCCAAGGCTCGAACCAAGTCCAGCCGCTCCGGTCGACCCTCTAGACTCAGCCCCATCGGCGGAAGGCGAGACCGAGGCGCCGACCGGCGGATCTATCGCAGCCGAAGCCGCCCCTGCCGAAGCAGCTCCCGCCCCCTCCCAAGAGGTCAAACCAGCACCGGAACGGACGAGCAGCTCCACATCGAAGCGTTCG
>JBLYYU010000390.1:0-9683 GCA_048550275.1 Polyangiales bacterium | reverse complement strand
GTTCTTGAGCGTATAGCCGGGCACGTATTTCTTCACCTCAGCGATCATTGCTCGAGCGGACTCGATGATCTCCTTTTCCTTCGGAGCATCCTTGGTCAGGCAGTGAATCGTGTCGCGCATGATCAGCGGCGGCTCGGCTGGATTGATGATGATGATCGCCTTCCCGCTCTTCGCGCCACCAACGGTCTCGACTCCCTTCGCGGTGGTGCGAGTGAACTCGTCGATGTTCTTTCGCGTCCCGGGGCCGGCGGACCGGGAGGACACCGTGGCAATGATCTCTCCATACTCGACCTCTTGGACCCGGCTGACGGCGGCTACCATGGGGATCGTCGCCTGGCCGCCGCAGGTCACCATATTAACGTTCTGCTCGCCTCGGCCGACCATCTCTTCGAGGTTCACCGGTGGCACGCAAAACGGACCGATCGCTGCTGGCGTGAGATCGACCATCTTGACGCCGTACTTGTCGACCAGGTCGTTGTTCGCCTGATGTACGTAAGCACTGGTTGCGTCCCAGGCGATCTGGACCTTGTCGTCAACGATGTGCGGCTCCATCCCCTTGACGCCGTCGGCGGTCGTCTTGAGGCCGAGATCCTTGGCACGCTTGAGCCCCTCCGATTCGGGGTCGATGCCGACCATCCAGACGGGCTCGATGATGTCGCTCCGGAGGGCTTTGTAGAGCAGATCGGTTCCGATATTTCCGGAGCCGATAATCGCTGCCTTCACTTTCGTCGTCATCTGTCCCTACTCTCCTATGTGAACCGCACTGAGGCCGTTCCGATGCCTTCGACCTCGAGGTGCATCTCGTCTCCCGCTACGACCGGCTCGAGAGGCACCAAGGAACCCGAAAGCACGACATCGCCGGCGTTCAATGTGATTCCAAACTCGCCCAGGGTATTGGCCAACCAGCTCACGCAGTTCAATGGAGAATCGAGCGCAGCAGAGCCGAGGCCCTCGCTGAGCGGCTCGCCGTTCTTGTACACCCTCATCTTCAGGCTCGGGAAGTCGAGGACCTTGGGGTCCGCGTGCTCGTCGCCGAGTACGAACAGGCCGCAGCTCGCATTGTCCGCGACGGTGTCCTGGATTTTGACCTTCCAGTCGTGAACCCGGCTGTCGACGACCTCGAAGCACGCAGTCACGTACTCGGTCGCTTCGAGGACGTCTTCGTTGGTGACGCCAGGCCCGTTCAAGTCCTTCTTGAGCTTGAAGGCGATCTCCCCTTCGGCCCGCGGCTGGATCAGTTGCTCGCTGATCGGCATCGGCCCGCCATTGGGGTAGTGCATCTTATCGGTGAGGTAGCCGAAGTCAGGCTGATACACGCCCAGCATCTCCTGAACCGCCAGGCTGGTCACCCCGATCTTCTTGCCGATGATCTTCTCGCCGTCATCCTCGATTCGGCGGTTCACCATTCGGAGCGAGACGTGGTACGCGTCCGCGATCGTGATCTCGGGCCAGCGCTCGGTGAGAGGGCTCAGCGTTCGGCGCTCGCGCAACGCTGCGTAGAGCTCGTCGCCGAGCTCTTCAATCTTCTTTCTTCGCGCCGCATCATCCATGCTCAGATGAAGAAATCGGTGTTCTTCTGCCCGAACAGGACCCCGCCCATGTTCGAGGCGGGGGAATCCGGGCCGTTGGCGTGGTGCAAACGAATCGTGTGCACGTCCTGGAAGTGACGATTGATCGGGTGATCCTCGAAGGCGGCACGGGCTCCGCAGGCGATGAAGAGTTGCTCCACTACTTCGGTCGAGACGCGCACGGCCCGCGCCGAATCATTTCGGAAGTGAACGCGCCGGTCGAGTGGGATCTTCTCGCCCCGTTCGAGATAGCCGTACATCTCTTCGAAGTTTCGGCGCAGGGTCAGAACCTCACGGTCGAGGACGGCCGTCGCCTCAGCCGCGACCAGACTATTGGTGAACGAGTCCTTCGCCTTGCCACCCGTCGCCTGTGACACCTTCGATTTCATGAACTCTACGTACGAATCGAGCGCGCCGAACGCCGCGCCAACCGCCGGGGTCGAAACCGATCGGACGTGGATCTGCCCGAACGGGTACTTGTAGACAGGTGACGGGTTGATCTCGTTGCCCGGGCTCTCCTGCCGGAAGCCGTCGGTGAACTTGTGCATGCGGTGCTCGGGCACGAAAGCACCGTCGACGACGACGTCCTTACTGCCTGAGCCACGGAGGCCCGACACGTGCCAGTTGTCGATGATCTCATAGTCCGCACGTGGCACTAGAAACGTACGCATGTCGGGCGGCTTACCCTCTTCGCTCGGAACGAAGCCGCCGAGGAAGACCCATTCGCATGCGTCGCAGCCGCTCGAAAACGACCAACGACCACTCAGCTTCACGCCACCGTCGACCCACTCGGTCTTGGCGACCGGCATGTAGGACGACGAAATTAGAGTCTTCGGGTCGTCAGCCCAAACTTCGTCCTGCGCCTCCGGTGGGAAGAGCGCGAGCTGCCAGGAGTGTACGTTCAGAACCCCGTAGACCCAGGCACTCGACGCACATCCGCGGCCGATCTCGAGCTGAAGGTCGAAGATGATCGACGGGTTCATCTCGTAGCCACCGTACCGTTTCGGCTGCACGACTTTGAAAAACCCGAGTCGGTGAAAGTCCTCGATCGTCTCGTCGGGCATCCGGCGAAGCTCCGAGGTCTTCTTCCCGCGTTCCTGCAGTGTCGGGGCTAGAACCCGGGCGCGCTGAATCAGCTCTTCTCGGGTCGGGATGGCGCTCATGTCTCCGTCCATTGTGCTATCTCCATGGCCGTCGGCTCATTGCCGCAGGCATACGAGGCGTCGTGCTGTCCCGGCTTTACAGGTCGGCCAGTGCAGGCCATAAAGTAGAACACGTTCTAGCCCACGGACTGGGACATGTCCAGCGGGCTCATGCGAACATAGGGCTCGAGCTGGGACCCGGAAAGGACGCACTTTCATGCCGATACCGAGTGGCCTCGAGGCCATCGACCTGATGATGAACATCCCCGACGGCGACCCGACCGCCTGGTACGAGTTCATCAAGCCGCTGCTGCTCGACGAGGAGAGCCGGAAGGTCTTCAAGATGCCGGCCCAGTACATGTTCAAGAACATCCCTGAGATCGACGATCAGAAGGACTATGTCCAGTACGCGATCGGCGAAATGGACAAATGGGGCATCCGGCAGGCAATGCTGGGCATTTCCGGTCCGAACTCGACCAACCTCGAAGCCTGCCAGAAGCACCCGGACCGCTTCTTCCCTTCCTATGGCGCGAATCCCAACAACGGCATGGAGGAGGTCCGAGCGATCCGGAAACTGCACAAGGACCACGGCCTCAAGGCGGTGACTGGGTTTCCGTCGGGCCTCTGCCCGCAGGTTCCGCTCAACGATAAAAAGTACTATCCGATTTACGCAACCTGCGTTGACCTGGACATCCCGATCTGCCTCTGCGTAGGGGTGCCCGGCCCCCGCATTCCGATGGAGCCGCAGAAGGTCGAGCACATAGACGAGGTCTGCTGGTTCTTCCCAGAGCTGAAGTTCGTCATGCGACACGGTGGTGAGCCCTGGGTCGACCTCGCCGTCAAGCTGATGATCAAGTACCCGAACCTCTACTACAGCACGAGCGCCTTTGCGCCGAAGCACTACCCAAAGTCGATCATCGACTATGCAAACACACGCGGCGCTGACAAGATCATGTATGCAGGCTACTTCCCCATGGGCCTCTCACTAGAGCGCATATTCACCGACATGCAGAATGTGCCCTTCAGAGACCACGTCTGGCCGAAGTTCTTGCGCGACAATGCCGCTCGTGTGTTCAAGCTGACCTAGCGGGCTTTCGCCGCACCGCTACTTGCGAAGCAGGAACGCTTGAAAGGGATAGCGGACGAAATCGGGTGGCACGAACCGCTTGGTCGCGTCTTCGACCTGGAAGCGCTTCGTGATCGTTTCGTCCAGCTCGAAGGCCCGGGCGTGCGTCGTGAAGAGCAGCTCGCCGTTATTGTCTAAAGAGCTCATCGCGTTCTCGAGCAGGCTCGCGTGATCCTTGTGGATGTTGAACGCACCCTTGCTCATCTTGGAGCGTGAGAATGTGGGCGGGTTGATGAAGATCCAATCGTAGGCATTGCGGTCCCGGGCCATCCAGCGCGTCGCGTCGTCGCGAATGAAACGATGCTTCCCGATGTCCAAGTCGTTGGCTTCGAAGTTCTTCCGGCCCCAGTCGAGGTAGGTGTTCGAAAGATCGACGCTGCTCGTCTGCTTGGCTCCACCGACAGCAGCCGCGACGCTCACCGAGCAGGTGTAGGCGAAGAGGTTGAGCATTCGTTTGCCCTCACAAACCTCCGCCGCGTAGGCGCGAACGGCGCGGTGGTCCAGAAACAGCCCAGTGTCGATGCGGTCGTCGAGGTTGACGAGGAAACGAAGCTTGCCCTCGGTCACGATCATGTTGCTGTCTTGCTCGGAGATGCGAGCGTACTGGTCGCCTTGCTCCTGTTTGCGTCGGACTTTGACGACCAGGTCGCCAGGATCGATGCCGAGCGCTTCGGGCAGCGTCAGCAGGACATCCTGGACGCGTTGTTTGGCGCCGGCGTCGTCCGCATCTCGCTCCTTTTGAAACACGTGAACGACCGCTTTGGACTGATAGAGATCGACGGCGACATGGTACTCGGGGATGTCCGCGTCGTAGATTCGGTAGCAATCGATGCTGTTTTGCTTCGCCCAGCGGCTCCACTTCTTTTTGTTCTTCTTGATCCGGTTGGCGAACATCTGCGCCTTCTCGCTCGGCTTTCGCCAGGCTGGCGCGCGCTCTCGGTCGTCGCCGGTGACCCCGCGCACCGGAATCTCCAAGAGCCGACACTCAATCGCGCCGTTGTACAGAACGTGTCGCCGCACGGGACGCAGCCCAAGGTGCTTCAAGTTGCCTCCATGGGCCGCGAACACAAATGCCGTCCAACCGTCGAAAGCGTGCTTCAACGTGTCCCCTAGCGACTGATAGAAGAGGAAGATCGTCCCTTCGTCGCCAAGGCGCTGGCCGTAGGGAGGGTTTGAAACCAAGATTCCGTTCTCCGAGGGCTTATGGATCGTGGAGAGCTCCTGAACGGCGAGCGATACGTGCTGTTCGACCCCCGCAGCGGCGAGGTTCTCCCGGACCGCGGCGAGAGCCTTCTCGGACGCATCACAGCCGTAAATCCGCGCCGGACACTCCGCCTTGCGAGCCGTGAGCGCCTCCTGTTTCTCAGCGGCAAACGCAGAAGCGTCGTGTCTTCGCCAGCTCTCGAACCCGAACCGCTCCCTCAGGAGCCCCGGTGCACAGTTCGTCGCCATCAGGGCACCCTCGATCAAGAACGTTCCCGAACCGCAGGTCGGGTCCATCAGCGAAAGACCTCGTCGCGCGGCGTCGGGCCAATTTGCAAGATAGAGAATCGCCGCGGCGAGGTTCTCCTTCAGCGGGGCCCTACCAGCCGTCTGTCGATAGCCACGTCGGTGCAAGCCCTCCCCGGAGAAATCGAGAGACAGCTCGTGGCGCCCTTCGCCGATGTGCAGGTGCAGACGGATCGTCGGGTCCCGTTTGTCGATGCTCGGGCGCGTGCCCGCGTGGTCCCGAAAACCGTCGACGATGGCGTCCTTCGCACGTTGAACCCAGTAGTGAGCAGGTCGGGAGCTCTTCGAAGCCTGCGAGCTCCAAATGGCAAAGGTCTGGGAAGCATCGAAATGCTCCCACCAGGGTACCTGACGAAGCGCTTCGTAGAGGGCGCCGTCGTCTTGTGCTTCGACTTCGACCAAGGGCAACAAAATTCGCGAGGCGACGCGCGACCAGAGGCAGAGGCGATACCCTTCTCGAAGCGTGCCGCGTGCGTGCACCGCGGTCGGGCGTACATCGACGACCTCGACGTCCAGGTCGCGGACCTCTTGTGCGAGGACTTCCTCACAGCCCTTCGGGCAAGGGAGCACCCAACGGAATCGATTCGCGGTGTCGATGCGCCCTCGCCTACTCCGCCAGAAGGAGCTCGGCGGCCTTGTCCACATCTTCGAGAAGCTGCGGCGCGTCATGCAAACCACCGGCCCAACCCACGAACGAGGCGAACCAGACGTTCTGCAGAATCGACGCGATCGTGCGTTCGCGCTCGTCGACGTCGCCGCCCCACTCGCCGTCCTCGGCAGCCGCCTCGCCGCGAATGCCAGCCATGACCATTGCCGTGATCAATGCGTGGAAGCTCGCAACGCGCTCGGTGATGTTTGGGTCACCCGATGCGAGGGAACGAACCAGCGCTTTCGCCAGATTGGGCCTGCGCAGCAAGCCCTTGGTGAGCGCTGAGAAAACGAAACGCACCCGTTCGCGCGGGCCGGATCCAGGAACGGGCTTCTTGCCGATCTTGGACACGAGCTTCTCGCTCTCTTGCTCGAGCGCTGCGATGAGAATCTCTTCTTTGCTGGCGAAGCGCTTGTAGACGGTACCGAGCGCAACTTGGGCGGTCGCGGCAACGTCTCGCAGGCGCACGGCCTGATACCCATCTCGCTCCGCAAGCGCAACGGCTGTTTCGACGATTCGCCGAGCTCGATCATCCATGACTAGTACCCAACCTCTGCCTGGGGCATGTAGAACTTCTGGTACCAGCGACGCAGGCCACCCACATCGCCATCGCCGTCACAAAGAATCGGCCGCGTTCTGTACTTCTTGTTCTCCCAGATCGCGATGTCTTCTTTGAAGCCCACGATGATGTTCTCGCGGTAGCCTTCCTGGAACGATTCCTTGCCCTCTTTGACATTCGAAATGTCGATCATCGCGCCAATTCGGACATGCACCTGGTTCTTGTCCACAGGCGTATGGCAAAGAAGCATGATGTTCGGAAGGACGCTCTGCATCTCGGTGAGCATGTACCCCGGGCCGTAGTACGTGGACTGCAGCTCGAAATGGTCTTCACCGCCGCCACGCGGGTATGCGACGCCCTTCACATTCTGGATGCCGATGTGATCCTTGAACTCGTTGCCGAACTCATTGGCCCAGGTGCCGTGCACCGGCCCGAAGTGCCCTTTGTCAGCGAGGTTTTCGACGATTTCCTTTGGATGGGTCTTGATGTCGATGAGCGCCGAGCCCCAATCCGTCCAGCCCTCGCTGCCGTACTCGGGGATGTCTGGAATCTCCCAGGTCGGTTCTTCACCGTCTTCGCGAGCGTTCCAGGTGAAGATGAGTCCGTTGTGCTCCTGCACAGGGCGATTCTGAACACGGGCGCGCGGGGGAATCCGTTTGGCATACGGGACATCGACGCACTTGCCCGATTCGTCGAAACGCCAGGCGTGAAACGGGCATTGAATGGACTCGCCAACGACCTTACCGCCGTGCCCGAGATGCGCCCCGAGATGCGGGCAGAACGCGTCGTGCACGATCGCGGCGCCGGTCTCGCTCCGATAGAGAACCATGTCCCGGCCGAAGTATTTGATCGGCTTCACGTCGCACGACGCGAGATCGCTCGACACTCCGATGACGAACCAGCCACGGGGGTAGCCAGGAAAGAGCTCCTCTTCTTTCTCTTGGGCTGATGACATGGTTCTCGTTTCGGTTCCGGGGTTGATGAAATTCGTCTAGGCGCTCGCCTGCGCCCGGGCAATGTCTTCCGCCCACTTATAATCTGGTTTGCCGCTCGGCATCCGCGACACGGTTTCTTTGATCGTGATTTGCCTCGGAATCTTGTAGCCAGCGACGTGTTTTCGGCAGTGAGCTTTTACCTCGTCGAGTGAAAGGTCCTTGGCGGCGCGAGTGCTGAACACGGCGGCGACCTTCGAGCCGAATCGCGGGTCCGGGACGGCGACGACGAGCGCATCGACGATGTCCGGATGTGCCTTCAGGGCCTCTTCGACTTCTTCGGGAAAGACCTTCTCGCCGCCCGTATTGATACACTTGCTTCCGCGCCCAAGGAAGGTGATGCGCCCGTCCTCCTCGATCGTGGCGAAATCTCCGGGCACGACCCAACGTTTGCCGCTGAACTCCTTGAAGCGCTCGGCCGTCTTCTTTGGGTCTTTGTAGTAGCCGAGTGGAAGGCGGCCGGAACGCGCGACCAGCCCTATCTGACCGGATCCAGGCTCGATTTGCTTCCCGTCTTCGTCGAGCACCGTGACATCGTCGCCCATGTAGAACGACGGACGGCCTTCGTGACTGTCCTCGTCTCCCGCGGCGCGGCCGAGGTCCCCCGACTCACTGGTGCCGAAGCTGTTGATAATCATCACATCGGGAAGAAGCTCTTCGATCTCGGCTTGGACACTCGCCGAGAGGATCGCGCCGGCGGACGCGATCACCGCGAGGTTCGACATGTCGTAGTCGCCCGCGCGGAGCTCTTCGATGAGGGGAATTGCCATCGCATCGCCGACGAGCGACAAAGTCGAAGCTTCCTCTTCTGCGACGAGCGAGAGAATACGTTTCGCGTCGAAGCTCGGCCCGTGCTGGAGCACCAGCTTGCCGCCCGTCAAATGGCAGATCCACTGCGTGAACTGCGCCGCGCCGTGAATGAACGGCGCGCACGGGAGCATGGTCACGGTGTACCAGCCTTCTTGGCACTGCTCGATGAGCTGCTCGGGCGACTCTACCGGGTCACCGCCTGGCGATCCCCCCTGAAGCCCCGAGAAGAACAGGTCCTCCTGGCGCCACATCACGCCCTTCGGCATACCCGTCGTACCACCCGTGTAGATGATGTACAGGTCGTCGCCCGATCGCGGGCCGAATCCACGCTCTTCCTTGCCCTGCGCAAGCGCCGTCTCGTACTCGATCGACTCCTGGTCGGAGGAAGCGTCCACGCCGTCTTCGACCACAATCAACGCACGAAGCGGCTCGAGCCCCTGCATCGCTTCGTTGATCACCGGGAGGAAACGCCGCTGAGTGATCACGCCTTTGAGGTCGGCGTTTTCGATCATGTAGCGCACCTCGGGCCCAACGAAGCGGTAGTTCACATTGATGCCGACCGCGCGGATCTTGAACAATGCCAAGATGGCTTCGACGAACTCGTGGCCATTGAACAGGTGCAGACCGATGTGGTCACCAGCCTGGATGCCTTGCGAAAGCAGATAGTGTGCAAGCCGGTTCGCTCGCTTGTCGAGGTCCGCGTAGCTGTGATGCACGTCGCCGGAAGCCAGCGCTACGTTGTCCGGAACCGCGTCCGCGATCGCCTCATAGAGGTCTGCAAGATTGTATTCCATCATCTCTCCTGCTCAGCGTTCCGAGCTCACGATCCACACCGCAAAGAACTGTGAGCCTCCTCCATAAGCATGGCCGAGCGCCGTCTTCGCGCCGTCGACTTGATGTTTGTCCGCCGTGCCGCGCACCTGGCGCGCTGCTTCGGCAAATCGGAGCATACCACTGGCGCCGATCGGGTTGGTGCACATGACGCCGCCGGACATGTTCCAGGGCATCTCGCCGCCGATCTTCGTCTTGCCCTCCATGGTCATCTTCCAGCCTTCGCCTTCTTCGGCGAAGCCGAGGTTCTCGAGCCACATCGGCTCAAACCAGGAGAACGGGACGTAGACCTCGGCGCAGTCGATCTCTTTCATAGGGTTGCTAATGCCCGCCTCATCGTAGGCGTCTTTCGCGCAGAGCCTTCCGGCACCAGGGTTGACTTGATCACGGCCCGCGAAGAACGTCCGCTCAGTCCGAACCGAGGTGCCCTTGACCCATGCGGGGTTTTTCACGCGACCGGCGTGCTTTTCGCTAACCAGCACCATCGCCACGGCGCC
>JBLYYU010000389.1:0-2807 GCA_048550275.1 Polyangiales bacterium | reverse complement strand
GTTGGTTCCCGCAGATCGTGCTCGTCAACGAGTCGGGACTCTTCGAGAGTCGCGGTGTGAGTCTCCGAGTGCAACCCGATGGCACCTCGACCTTGATTGGAACGGTGAACGCGAGGGCGGAGGCCGATCTCGACCTGCGGCGCTACCCGTTCGACCAGCATCGACTCGACGTCGTCTTCGAAGTTCTGGGAGCGGACCAGGACGAAGTCGTGTTCGAGGCCGCGCCTACCCCTGCCGTCGCTCCCGACCATCGAGTTCGCCTGCCTCAGTGGAGGCTCACGAACATCCGTACGTCGAGCCAGGATCGCCAAGCTTCGTATGGCGGCCGCCCGGGTGTCGCATCGACGTTCGTGCTCAGCGTGAACGTAGAGCGAAAGGCCTTCTTCGTGGTGCGCCTCATCGTCATCCCTCTGATGCTCATCGTCATGCTCTCCTGGTCGGTCTTCTGGATGGAGCGCTCGTCCTTGGCCGACCGGATCAGCATCTCGTTCATCGGGATTCTGACCTCGGTCGCGTACCAGATCGTCGTCAGCGAGATCCAGCCCGAGATCGCCTACATGACTTTGATGCACGGCTTTTTGAACCTCAGTCTCCTCATCATGTGCGCGACCGTCGTGATCAACCTGGTGGTCGGCGCCCTCGATCGGCGGGGGAGATCCGAGGCCGGGGACAGGGTCGACCGCCGATGCCGGTGGATCTTTCCCAGTACCTACTTCGGGCTCATCCTGGTGATGATGGTGGTGGCTTTCACGTTCTTCTGAGACGCCAACCGTTCTAGCCATGCTCCGCTTCTGCTAGAACCCATCCCCATGCAGGAACCAGCTGGCAAGAACGGCGAAGGAGCTTCGAGCGGGCATCGCAGGGCGGTGGTCATCGGAGGCGCAGGCTTCCTCGGCAAACGTCTCGTCACGATGCTCGGGGGAGGGGATGGTTCCTTCGAGCCACCTTCGCAGTGGCCGCGATTCGACCATGTGCACGTCTTGGATCGTGAGCCCTACGCGGAAGACCCGCAATCGATGCGGCAGCGCGAACGTCGCGACATCGGTATCTCGTCGGCGACTGGCGACATCCGATCCAAGGACGACCTCCGGACCGCCCTTCGTGGCGCGCACACCGTCTTCCATCTCGCATCGCTCGTCGACGTAGGGCTCAAGAAGAATCCGGCCATCGAGGAAATCAACGTCGGCGGCACCCGCAACGTCATCGAAGTCTGCCAGGAGCTCGGCATCCCGTTCCTGGTCTACACGAGCACGGAGGACGTGGTCTTCTCCGAAACGCCAGTCTCCGGTGGCGACGAGTCGCTCCCGTATCCATCCAAACCCCTCCACGAATACGTGCGAACCAAAATCGAGGGCGAGCGTGCGGTGCGCGCAGCAGACGGAGAGCGTGGGCTTCGCACCTGCGCGATTCGGCCGGTGCACATCTACGGCCCGGACGACCCCCATGCGATGATCCAGAGCCTCGAAGCTTTCGCGGAACGTCGAGTGCCCTTCCTGCTGGGCAACGGAACGGCGCGGTTCGACGTCGTCCACGTCGACAACGTTGCCCACGCGCACCTGCTGGCGGCGGCGAAGCTCCATGATCCCGCAACGCAAGATCGTGTTGCCGGCCGCGCCTACTTCGCAGGAGAGGGGCACGCCCCGAACTACTTCGAGTTCCTTCGTCCGTTCGCCGACGCCTGCGGTATCGCAATGCCTCGAGTTCGCCTGCCGGGTCCCGTCGTGCTCCTGATCGCGCAGGCCATGGAGCTCGTGCATCGGGTCACCGGCGCCGAAGTCCCATTCCACCGATTCCACTACCACATCCTCGTGAAGGACTTCTTCTTCTCCAACGTGAACGCCGAACGCGACCTCGGTTACGCCCCCGTCATATCGAAGGACGAAGGCATGGCCCAGACGATCGCCTGGGTGCGCACGCTGAAGTTCTCTTCATAGTCGGCGCGTCTTCGCGCCGGGCGCGCTTACATCAGGACGCCATTCTTGGGTGCGATCGCCTTAGGCAGCTGTGTCTCGCCCAGCATCTCGCGAAGATCGATCTCGATCGCCCGACAGATGGCGAGCATCGGGATGTCATTGCCCAGGCCTTCGAATGGGTTCTCGCTGTAGTCCCCCACCATCTCCATCATCACATACACCCAACCCACCAAGACGGTGAACGGAATGGAAAGCCAAACGCCGTTCGGGCCGAGCTTCGCGAACTCGCCGACCATGCCGAGCGGCAGAAGAAAAATGAACACACCGACGAATATGAAACTGGTATTCGCGTACTGCCGCGGAAGCGGGAATTTCTTGATGCGTTCGCACTTTCCTTGAAAGACGTAGAAGTCGGAAAGGATTTTCTGAAGCTCCATGTGCCTGAAATCATCGATGAGGTTCTCGGACCGAAGAGCCTTTAAGCCTTGGGCTTGCCGGTCGATCAACTGCGTCGCGGTGTTCTGGTACTCGATCACCTGGTCGCATTCTGCGGTCGGCAAGAGCTGTCGCATCTCTCGTTCCGTGACGTCGTCGGCAAAGAGGCCGACTCCCCATTCCTTCATTCGTTTTCTGTTCATCGCGCCAATGTGGGACCCTTGGCGCACGTGCTCCCATTCCGTCGGAATCAGGAGTTGGCTGCGCAGCGCATAGAGCCAGCTGATGTGACGGTAGATGAGCTCGCGGTGCACGCCCTGCAGCGCCTCGTCGCCCCGGTTCTCCGAAGTGAATTGGTCGCTAACGAAACCGCGCACCGCCGCCCCCCAGGCGCGGCTTCCGTTGACAATCGCCCCCCAGATCTTGCGAGCCTCCCAAAGACGGTCGTACGCGCTGTTG
>JBLYYU010000388.1:0-2696 GCA_048550275.1 Polyangiales bacterium | reverse complement strand
GCCATGATCGAGCCCTCTTGGCGGAGCGGGAACTCGTTCGCGTCGACCCGGAAATCTGCCTTTTCGAGCGCGAGCTTGTCGAAGGCGACCCTGCCGTCGATTTTGGCCGTCCCCTCGGCGTCGCTTGCTACGAGGTTGCTGATCGCGACGCCGTCTTCGTCGAAAATCGCGCGTCCGCTCACATCTTCGAGGGTTTGTCCGAGGCTGCGCAAATCGACGCGGGCGTCGGAGAGATCGACGCTGCCCACCAGCGTCGGGTCTTGAATTTGCCCCTGAGCGCTCACGCTCCCCTGGAGGATGCCTTCGACGTTGACCACGCCCGCCATCCAGGCGAGCACGGCCTGGAGCGGCATCCGATCGAAGTTGGCTCGGGCGTCGATGTCCCCCTTCTTCGCGAGCTCCGGGATGGGGTGCTCACTGTCCCAGATCAGCGGGACGTTCGCTTTCAGCGTCGTCGAACCGCCGTTCCACCAACGCATGTCGAGGTCGATGTCGCCGACGCCGTCCCGGTATCCGCCGGTGATTTGATTCCGGGACGGCGGGGTTTCGACGATGGTATTGACCATGCCGGCGCGCCGGCCGGGCTCGAGGCGTCGTGCGCGGAGCTCATCCGACGCCATCGAGAACGAGAGGGTGGGGCTGTCGCCAAACAGGCCGGTTCCCTTGAGCTGTGCCGAAAGCACGCCCGCCGCGTAGCGGCATAGGTACGGCAGGTTCTCCATCGGCGCGTCATAGAAGTCCGCGCTGATACTAGTCTCGGGCCACGACGGAATCTCGGCGTTCTGGAGCCATTCCTCGAGAGGCGTCTCCGACGACGCTTCGAGGTTCAGGACTTTCGTGTTCCCGACCACGCCGTCCATGCTCAGCTCGGTGACTCCGTCCTCGAGCTGCGCTTTGATGGTCGCTCTCGGATTCGCGTCGCTGCCGCACAAACCTTCGGAGGAATCCGACAACCAGTCCATGCTCGAGTGAAAGTCGCCGCGTGTTCGAAAGGCGCCACCCGCCAGCGTGAAACTGGCCGACAGCTTCAAGCGATCCGGATCGGGGATGAAGCCCCGACTCAGCTCGCGCGGGAACGCGCTCAGACGCCGAGGAGGCACACGCGCCGAAATGCGCCACGGAGATGTGGCGAGCGACTCGATGGTCTCGTTCGGGACTTGCACCAGGTGGACCAGGTCGACCAGCAGGCTCCCTTCGGTCTCGACGAGCTCCCCCTCTTCGTCCGCCATTCTGAGCTGAGCGAGCAACGCGCCGTATTCGTACCGAAAGTCGGACGCGAGCTCGACCGGGCCCCAGTTCTTGAATGTCAGGCCGGGAATCCGAATGGTCCCCTTGAAAGCGGAGGCGTCGATCGGGCCCGAGGCCTCGATGCTCGCGTCGACGTAACCGGTGATCTCGGGCATCTCGTCCTCGAGGAAGAGCTCGAGCAGAGTGAGGTCGAGTGCGCCGGTGCTCAGCGTGGTCTCGTAGACTCCCTCCCGGAGTGAAGGTCCTACGCCGCCGGGCACGGGATCGATGTAACCAGTCGTGCTCAAGGTCAGGTTGCCTCGCCCGCCCAGGTTTACCTGCGCGTCGGCATCGAGCAGACCGTCGTCGAAGTGAATCAGGTACGCCGCGTTGACCGGGCTGATCTCCCAGAGGTTCGCGTCGGTCAGGGTCCCTTCGGCGACGATGGTCGGCTCCTTGTCGAGGTCGCCGCGGAATTCGAAATGCAGGTCGACCCCGCCGCTCACGTCGAGCTCCTTCTCGGGGAAGAGGATCTTCAGGACCGCCAAGTCGAAGTTCTCGAGGTCGGCGCGGATGTCGTCGGGGCCGTCGAATAGCCAGACGCCTTGCGCGACGAGGCGCTGGGGCCCGTTGCCCATCAGGACCCGATCGAAGGAGATGCCGCTATCCGGATCGAGGGAGAGGTTCTTGACCGAGCCGCGCCAGAACAGCTCACCCACGGCGAGCTCGACTTCGTCGACGTCGAGCCGGTACACGCCCTCGTTGGCTTGGACGCGGGCCTGGAACTCTGCGCGCCGGTCTCCGCGAGCCGTGAAAGCCCCGGTCGCCGTGTATTCGCTCGGCCCACCTGTGAGCAGCGCCTTTCCATTGCCAATGGGGTACCCGGCGATCCGCACGGCCGCGCCGTCGAGCTCCAGGTCCAACTTGGGTTGGAGCGGATCTCCCCAAACCCGGCCTTCGAGAATGAGGAAGTGCGCGCGCACCGCGCCGTAGCTGAAACGGTCGAAGCGGACCAGACCTCTGGTCTCGAAGTCGCCGCGTATCGTCTGGCGGATGTGCAGATCGAACTCTGCGCTGCCTTCGATGCCTGGCGCGTACTCTTGGAAGTTGGGATCGTCGCTGACCTGTGGGACGTCACCGCGCGCATGGATCTCGGTGACGCCTTCGTACTCGACGTGCCCATCCAGGTAGAGATCACCGCCTGCGTACTGGGTCTTCACCGAGTCGATGTCGAGGCCGTCCTCGCGCGAGCGGATCTTCGCGAGCAGCGGCGGGACGTGAATGTCTTCGAACGTGAAGCCTTCGGTTTCGATCTCCACGCCGAGGACGTCCTCGTTCTTGGGATCGCTTATCATTTCGATTCGACCGGCGATGTCCACGTCCGGGACCCCTCCGATCACGTCCGAAATCTTCAAGCCCGGGCTTTCGATCTCGATGCGAGTGGCGCCTTCGTCGGGGAGGTCGCCATT
>JBLYYU010000387.1:0-4035 GCA_048550275.1 Polyangiales bacterium | reverse complement strand
GCGCGGATGTGAACGCAAGCGTGATCAGGGCTGTGACCGGAACGGAGTGTACTGCGATGGCGGTGAGGACATCGCCGTGGTGATGGCCGGCGTGTGCTTCACCCGTGAACGAGCCGAGGGCCAAGCCATCTCCAAGCTTGTGAACCATCAAGCCCCAGTAGCTGAGCTCGAGACCCATCGTCGATGAATGATCGTGCTCGGGATCCTCGTGCGCGGCGCGTTCGATCAACCAGGGCGCGAGGAACGCGACGGCGACCGCAATGAGAACCAACGGGCCGCCGGCGCTCACCGCATCGGGAATCAGGCGGCCGACGACGACGGCAACCGACGATACGATCGCAAACGTACGAATCGCGTCGAGGAGCCGGCCGCGCCCGGGCGCGATCAGGCCGACGACGGCGCCAGCGGCGACCGAGCCTACGACGATTGCATACGGCCAATCCATCGGCCCGGCTTACCACAGAAGAGGGCGTGCGGCGTTAGAGGCCGAGCGAATCGGCTTCTTGAGCGGTCTCTTTCGCGAGCTGCTCCTGCGCGCAGGTCGCGCAAGCGATGGCTTCCTTTGCGATTTCGTAGCCCGCACCACCCGGATCGTCCTGGAACTTCGAGCGGCGGCCGGAGCTTGCCCGCTGTGCTTTGCCACGGCTCGGGTACTCGGTGGGACGACGCTCGGTCACCACCTTCGTCGCCCGCTCTCCGGGGCGCGACACTCGATTGCAAAGCTCACATCGGTACATTCAGGGACTCCTCTTTACTGCGAACCCGCTGTTTGGCACATGGGCCTGACCCGGGCAAGCCAAGCGGCCGCCTGGCCTTCGGAGCCGAAAAGGGGGCTTACCGCCCGAGAAGCTTGGCGATTTCGGGGGCCGCGTACGTGAGAACGCCGTCCGCGCCGGCGCGCTTGAAGCTGAGCATGCTCTCGACGATGACTCGGTCCCAGTCCAGCCAGCCCTGGTCGGCCGCCCCGCGGAGCATCGCGTACTCGCCGCTCACTTGGTACGCGAAGGTCGGGAGCCCGAAAGCCTCTTTGACGCGGCGGACCACGTCCAGGTACGGCATCCCTGGTTTGACCATGACCATGTCCGCGCCCTCCGCCACGTCGAGCGCCACTTCACGAAGCGCCTCGTCAGTGTTGGCGGGGTCCATTTGGTACGTCCGTTTGTCGGCTGTGCCGAGATTCTGAGCGGAGCCGACCGCGTCGCGAAACGGACCATAGAACGCAGAGGCGTACTTGGCCGAGTAGGCCAGGAGATTCACGTGCTCCAGGGCCTCTTCGTCGAGGGCCTTTCGGATGGCGCCAATTCGGCCGTCCATCATGTCGCTAGGCGCGACCACATCACAGCCTGCGTGAGCCTGGACGACGGCCTGCTCGCGGAGGACCATCACGGTCTCGTCGTTGAGGATTTCCCCATCGCGGACGATGCCGTCCTGCCCGTGCGTCGTGTACGGGTCGAGGGCCACATCGCAGATCACACCGACATCGTCGTGGGCTTCCTTGATGCTTCGAACGGCACGGCAGACGAGGTTGTCGGCATTGGTGGCCTCTTTCCCATTCGGTGTCTTCAGCGCCGGAGGAGTCACGGGGAACACCGCGACAGCCGGGATGCCGAGTGACTTGGCGTCGCCCACCGCTTTGACCAATAGATCGATGCTCAGCCGTTCGACGCCAGGCATCGAAGGCACCGGAGTACGCTCGTCCTTACCTTCTTGGACGAACACCGGCCAGATCAGGTCGTCCGGGGTCACGTGGTTTTCGCGGGTGAGGCGGCGCACCCAATCGTTTCGGCGATTCCGCCGCATGCGCGCGCTCGGAAACTCGGGCTGTGCGTTCTGAGCCATGGGTGCGATCAGCCTAGCATGGTGCTAGAACGCTGGCGTGAGAATCGGGGTTCTGGCGCTGGCCGTGTCGCTCTTGGTGACGGCCTGTTCGACGACGATGACAGGGCGGAGGCAGCTCACCCTCATCAACGACGACAAGATGGACGCGCTCGGGATCGCTGCGTTCGCCAGCCTGAAAAAGGACGGCAAGCTCAGCCAGGACACGGAGCTCAACGCTTACGTCGCCTGCGTGGCACGCGAAATCATCCAAGTCATTCCGAGGGAGTACGGCCCGGACGACGGCCGTTGGGAAATTTTGGTTTTCGCGGACGACACGCCGAACGCCTTCGCGCTGCCTGGTGGCAAAATCGGTGTCCACGTCGGAATGCTCGATGTGGCCGTCACAACTGGGCAGCTCGCGGCGGTCCTTGGGCACGAAGTGAGTCACGTCCTGCTACGCCACGGGAACGAGCGCATGTCGCAGTCGATTCTGACCGACACCGCGATGAACGCTGCATCGGCGGCTGCCGGAGCCGCGGCCCCGGAGTACCAGGAATTGATCGTTGGAGGACTCGGAGTGGGTGCGCAGTTCGGGGTGCTTCTGCCCTTCAGCCGTAAACACGAGAGCGAAGCGGACGAAGTCGGCCAGATCTTCATGGCCCAGGCGGGCTTCTATCCAGCCGAAGCGATTACGCTCTGGCAAGCGATGGCGCGGCTCGGTGGCAAGGGGCCGGCGCAGTGGCAGTCCACGCATCCTTCGGACGCGACGCGCATTCAGCGACTCAGAGAGAACTTGCCGAAGGCCATGGTGGAATACGAGAGGGCGCGCGCGGCCGGGAAGAATCCGAAGTGCGAGCGCCCGCCGGACGAGTGGGTCAATCCGGAAGCGCTCCCCTAGCGTTCAATTGTTCTTTTGAATGAAGCTGCTGACCGCTTCGCCTATCTCTGCGGGCGAGTCCTCTTGAATGAAGTGGAGGCCCCTCACGGTGATCTCCTCCTGGTTTGGGAGGCTCCGCGCGAAGTCGCGTTGGGGTCCGATGAGGACGATCCCCGGGTCGGCGTTGACGAAGAGCTTTGGCAGCGTGTCGCTGGTGGTCAACCACGTCGAATAGGCGTCCACGATGTCGTGGACGTCCTTGGGCTCGCCCCCAATCGGTATCATCCGCGGCCAGGTCAGAGTCGGCCGCCGTGATTCGCCTGGCTCCGTGTAGCGGGCGCGGTAGCGGGACATTTCTTCGTCGCTGAGGGGCCGCATGATCGAGGAAGGCAGGATGCGCTCGATGAATACATTCTTCTCGAGGATGATCTCCTCGCCGGCGGGGGACCGGATCGCTTGGAAGATCTTACGAGCGGCCTCGGCCCAGTCATCCCAGCTCGCCAAGGGTCGAACGATCGCCTCCATGTAGGCGATGCCTCGCACCTGTTCTGGGTGCCGGTGCGCCCAATGGAATCCGAGCCCGGAGCCCCAGTCGTGAATGACGAGGAACACGGGCTTGTCGCCAACGACCGCGTCAAACCAGGCGTCGAGGTACCGCCGGTGATCGACGAAGCGATACCCGCTCGAGCTATCCCCGGAATCACCCATGCCGATGAGGTCTGGCGCAAGGCAACGTGCGACCGGAGCGACTTCCTTGATCACGTTTCGCCAGAGGTACGATGAGGTCGGGTTGCCGTGCAGGAAGACCGCGATGGGTCCGTCACCCCCGGTGTCGACGTAGGACATCTCGCTGTCTTCGACGGCGACGCGTTTTCTCGGATGGGGGTCTTCGGCTGAGATGGCGCTCATGGTGTATAGTCCGCCGGATGACTTCGTTTCGCAAATGGAGCCCGCCAAAGAGCGAGTACCTCGTCCCGTTCGACGGGAGCTTTCGCATAGCTCGCAGCGCGACCGCGCCGGGCGGAAACGTCGACAAAGCAGAAGTGAAAGCTTCGCGTCGAGAGCACACCGACGAGATCTACGAGCTTCAGCGGAAGCTCTACGCCGACAACAAGTATTCGGTGCTCTTCGTCTTCCAGGCGATGGACGCGGGCGGCAAGGACGGCACGATTCGGAACGTGTTCACCGGCGTCAATCCCGCCGGCTTTCAGGTCTCGTCGTTCAAGGCACCCTCGGACGAGGAGCTCGATCACGATTTTCTCTGGCGCATCGCAAAACGGCTCCCCGAGCGCGGTCGAATCGGCGTGTTCAACCGGAGTCACCACGAAGAGGTCCTGGTG
>JBLYYU010000386.1:0-4135 GCA_048550275.1 Polyangiales bacterium | reverse complement strand
CGCCGAGCAAAATCGAGAGCCAAGTAAGAAAGCTAGCCCGCATGACGGAACCTATCTTCATTGGGTACCGGACCGGTCACGAGAGGGCAAGCCCTGAGACGGGCTTGCGCCCATTAGAAGGCTGCTTTGACGCGGGTTCCCGACGAACGCTATCTCGCGAAGCCGCCGATGGGGGTCATGTAGATCGGCGACAGACCGGCTACCGCATCTCTCATCTCTGAGGGCAGGTCGCCGAACACCACGAAGCGCGTGATGTCCACGGTCGCCACAAAGCGGTCTCCAAAGGTCGGCCAAGCGCCCAGGTGTGCGGTCGTCGCGGCGATGTCCTCGTAGCGCTCATAGACGTGAAGCGACTTCCCGTCCTCGGCGAGCGACCATTCGTAGCTCAGCGTGCCCGGTTCTTTGTGAGCGCTCTCTACCATTTCGTGCATGAGAGCTTCGAACGCCTCGCGTTGACCGTCCCTAATAGTGCCATCGAGGGTCCAGACGATGTTTGCTGACATGGGTTCTCCTCCGATCGCCGTCATCGTACCACGAGAGGGCCGGCGTTCTTTGCTGGGGCCGGAGGACGGGCGACCTGAAGATCCGACCGACGTTGGCCGCTGCTGAGGGAGGGCTCGGTGATTTGGCTGTCATGTCGCGAGCTGGCGGCCGCCGGCGATGGCTGACGAACCGCCGCCCGTCGACGCCCTCGTGTTCCGCAACTACTGCCAAAAAACCAACGCTTCCCTAGGCACGCTTTTCGCTTCGTCCATGGTCATGACGCGACGACGCATCATCGAGCCGGGGACGACCTGGGCGCTCTCGCGGCGCACCACGCGTCGCTACTTACTCCTCAATCCCGACCAAGCCCGCGAGATCGAGCAATGCTATTGGTACTGCCTCGGACTGTGTGCCGAGCGGTTCGGAGTAGTCGTGCATGCGGGTTGTTTGATGAGCACCCACTCGCATGAGGTCGTGACCGACGTCCGCGGAGTGCTGCCCCGATTCCTACAAGAGTTTCATCGGCTACTCGCACTGACCACCAAGGCCCTTCGCGGATGGCCCGCGGAGGTCTTCGACAAGCGGAGCACCGGGCAGCACGCGCTCTTGACCCCAGAAGCGACGATCGAGGCCCTTGGCTACCTCATCAGCAACCCGGTCGAGGCGGGTGCCGTCCGCTACGCGAAAGACTGGCCGGGCGCACACACGTTGCCGAAAGACATCGGAGCCCGGGTGGTGAAGGTCAGGCGCCCGAACCACTACTTCGACCCCAACAACGCCGCCTGGCCCGACGTCGTCGACCTCCGGCTAGAGATGCCCAGCGAGTTGCAGCTCGACTACGGCACCGAGCTTGCCCAACAACGCATCGCCGTGCGTGTCAGAGCGCGGGAGCACCGCGCTTGGCAGGAGTCGAAGCGTACGGGTGTAGCGTTTGCGGGCGCGCGGCGTGTGCTTCGGCAGGCGCATACCAAGCGCGCCCGAAGCTACGAAGTCTTTGGAAGCCTCAACCCGCAGTTTGCCGCAGCGGGACATCGCGGGGCCGCGGCACAAGCCGTCCGACGCCTCAGAGCGTTCAACACGCAGTACGACAAAGCGCTTGCAGCGTGGACGGCGGGCCGACGCACGGTGCGCTTCCCTGTCGGCACCTGGTGGATGCGGGTGTGTCATGGGGCGCGGTGTGGGCCGGCGCCCTAGCGCAACAGTAGCTACGCGGCGCGGTGCACCGACAGCGCGGAAAGGTGGGCGCTGAGCGTTGAGGTGCGTCTGCTTCGACGATGCTCGAGCCCAAGAGAGCCCGTCTGCACCGAGGACGGCCTTCAACCGGTCCAGCGAAGTTGTCGCGGTCGGCTGACGGCCTCCGGTCGGCGCGAAGTTGCCTCTCGCCGACCACGTTTCACTTCGCGCCCTGGCGCCAACCTCGGTCAGATCTTTTTAGATCTTTAGATCAGATCTTTTCGGTCAGATCTTTTTTTTCTTTCACGTCTCCCAGGTAACCAACTCGTTTCCATCGCGAAAATTCCGCCACCCTGATCCCATCCCTGCCCGCCAACCGCGCAGGCGCCCTGCATACTCCCCCGAGATGTTGAGCGGCCTCGATCCAGCCCACCGCCGGATCGCACGAGGATTCATCGTGCTGGGCGCGGTCTGTGCGTTCGCGGTGGCGGGGTACGTGCTGACGGGCTGGAGCCTGTCGGACGCGATCTACATGGTCACGATCACGATCTTCGGCGTCGGTTACGGCGAGGTTCGGCCTGTCGTAGGCGAGGTCCGTTGGCTCACGATCGGTGTCATCGTCCTCGGCTGCTCCTCGCTCATCTACATCTTGGGTGGGTTCTTTCAGCTGATCGCCGAAGGGGAGCTCAACCGACTGCTTGGGAGCCGAAGAATGAAGAAGACAATCGAAGAGCTCACCGACCACGTCATCGTTTGCGGTCTCGGCCGAATCGGGCGCGTCCTGCAAGCCGACCTCGAATCCGGCGGGGCCACGGTCGTGTTCGTCGACATCGACCCCGAGCGTGTGAGCGCCGCCGTCGAGCACGGAGCCTATGCGCTGACCGGCAATGCGACCTCCGATGAGGTCCTTCTCGAAGCAGGCGTGCAGCGCGCGCGCGCACTCGCCACCGTCCTACCGAACGACGCGCTGAACGTCTTCATCACGCTCACGGCGCGAAACCTGAACCCCGATCTCCGGATCATTGCAAGGGCCGAGGACCCCGCTTCCGATGCGAAGATGATGCAGGCAGGCGCCGATAAGGTGGTCCTGCCGTCCGCGCTTTCGGGCGAAAGGGCCGCGCAGATGATCCTGCGCCCTGCGATGGTCGACTTCTTCGCGGATCAAGATCTATCGGGCCTCGAGCACGAGCTACGCGGCCTCGGCGTCCAAATCGAACAGTTCGAAGTCGACGGCAAATCGTCTCTCATCGGCCGCTCGGTGGGGGCACTGGAGTCGAGCGGCGACGGGGGGTTCCTCGTGATCGCGGTGCGACGCGTGGGCGGCCAGCTCATCCGAAACCCAGAGAAACACTTCACCTTTGCCGAAGAAGACAGCGTGCTTTTCATGGGCCACGCCGAGGACATCCCGCACCTTCGGGAGGCGTTTGCGCTCGCCAACATCCGGCCGGCTATCCGGCGCGAGGTCGTCTATCGGGGCGCCAAACGAAACCGATAGCGAGGCCCTGGTCGTTTCACACGACGGAAACCCTGCGTCTACTCCCCGGACATCTGACGATCCTATCGTGCCGCATTGGATGGCCATCAGGCGATCTCCACAGTGAAGGAACGGCCATGAGTGCAAACGAAATTCGTCTACAAGCCATCAATGAGGTCACCAATCGAACCGAAGTGCCGACGGGCGGGCCGCCGAAGCCGCTGAGTGAGATCTGGGCGACCGACGTGTTCAATTTGGCAACGATGGAGGATGCGCTTTCGAAGAACGCCTTCAAAGCGATGAAGAAAACGGTGCAGACGGGCGCTCCGCTCGACCCTTCGACTGCCGACATCGTCGCCGCGGCCATGAAGGACTGGGCGCTCGGCAAGGGCGTGAAATTCTATTCCCACGTCTTCTACCCGATGACGAACATCACCGCGGAGAAGCACGATGGATTCATCGTGACCAACTCCGACGGCAATGCGATCACCGAGTTCACCGGAAGCCTCTTGATCAAAGGCGAGCCGGACGGTTCGTCTTTCCCGAACGGTAGCCTTCGCATGACCGCGGCCGCCCGCGGCTACACGGCCTGGGACCCGACGAGCCCGGTCTACGTGATGCAAACGGCCAACGGCGCGACTTTGATGATCCCTAGCGTTTTCATGTCGTGGACGGGCGAGGCCCTCGACAAGAAGATCCCCCTTCTGCGATCGAATGCGGCGATGGATCGCGCTGCGCGGAAGGTCTTGGCGCTCATGGGCGAGACCGACATCGCGCCGCTCAGCTCGAGCTGCGGCGCCGAACAGGAGTACTTCCTGATCGACGCACACTTCGCGAACAGCCGCCCCGATCTGCTCCTTTCCGGCCGGACGCTCTTCGGCGCACCGTCGCCCAAGGGTAACGACCACGACGACGACATCGACGCGGGCTTCCTCGCGCGAATGTCGCCGCACGACAAGCGCCTCGCGATCCACCGTTTCCAGCACTACTACCTGTGGGCGCTGT
>JBLYYU010000385.1:0-5563 GCA_048550275.1 Polyangiales bacterium | reverse complement strand
GGGGACTGCCCCTGAGACGGGCGAGTGGGAAAATGAGGGCGGCGGTGACTCAGGTGGCGGCGACTCGGGAACCAACAACGACGGTGTCGAGAGCGGCGACGACAGCGGCGGCGGCTCCGACAGCGGCGGCGGCTCCGACAGCGGTGGCGGCTCCGACAGCGGTGGCGGCAACGGCAACGGCAACGGCAACGGCAACAACGGCCACGGCAACAACGAGGACGGCGTAGACTCGAGCAATCCCGGCAACAGCAAGGACGGCGAGGACACACGCTGCGAGGATGGAACCTTCTGCGACGACGAAAACGGTGACGGCGCCGACAGCGACAGCCGCGATGGCAGCGACTCGGGCGATGGCAGCGACTCGGGCGATAGCTCGGGGAGCGACGCCGGCGACGGCTCTGACCAGAGTGACGGCTCCGACGGCGGTGGGTCGGACAGCAGCGGCTCCGATTGCGATTGGTGGGACGTCGCGTGCCATTTCGGCGGCGACTCGGACTCCGGCGGCGACGACAGCGGCGGCGCATCTGACGACGACGGCGGAAGTGACAGCGGCAACGGCAACGGCAACGGCAACAACGGCCACGGTAACAACGAGGACGGCGTAGACTCGAGCAATCCCGGCAACAGCAAGGATGGCGAGGACACGGCCTGCGCGGACGGAACGGTCTGCGACGACGAAAGCGGTGGCGGCTCCTCCAAGGGCAAAGGCAACGGCAAGAAGAAGTAGCAGTCGCGCTTCGACCTCTTTGAAATGCGACAGTTTCTCGCCAACGTTTGTGTCTTTTGTTTGATCGTCGGGTTCAGCGCGCTCAGCGCGCTGGACCCGGACGTTTATTATCAACAGGTGCAAGAGGACCAGCCTCTCGAGTGGGCAACCTTCTGGGGCTTCATGGTCGCAGGGGTCTTGTTCCTGCGCGCTGCGATCCTTCAGCGGCAGACAGGGCAAACTCGGTTTCCTTGGTTCTTCGCGGGTCTGGCTGCCTTTTGTGTGTTGGTGGGCATGGAAGAGATCTCCTGGGGGCAGCGTGTCCTCGGCTACAGCCCACCGCGCTACTTCCTCGAGAACAACTTTCAGCAAGAGCTCAACCTGCACAACGTCATGGCCACGTCCATGCGCAAGCAGCTACTCGCCGCGATCTTGATTGTCTACGGCATGCTCCTTCCGGCGCTGGAACGGATCCCCAAGGGTCGGACCCTGCTTGGGAAGTTCCAGATCACCTCGCCGCCCGCAGGGTTGGCGCCGATCTTCGTCGCGCTACTCGGCCTCCTCATCGCGTATCCGGTGTCGTACACGGGTGAGATCATCGAAACCTGCATGGCCCTCGCGTTCCTCTTCGCGGCGGTCGCGGCAACCGATCACATCGTCGATGAATCGGTCGATCCGCCGATTGCTTTTGGGCCGATCCCCTTGCCCGCCATCGTCGGCACGCTGAGCCTCGTTTTCGTGCTCGCGTTCGGCAGCGCAATCTGGTCCCGCGCGCGGCTCTCCGCCGACCCTGTCGTGGCACAGGTCACGGAAACCGAAATCGAAGCCATCGAACGGGACCTTCGAAAGATGGTCAAAAAGGGCGAGCTCGTCTGCGGGAAGCACGAGCGCCTCAACTTCATCTCGAAGATCTCCGAAGGCGACCGGCTCGAGCACGGCCGCTTCCGCTCTCTCACGAACAAGGGGCTTCCTGAAGAGCGCGCGGAGTTCTTCATCGACCCATGGAGCACCGCCTACTGGGTGCGAACCAGCTGCAACGAGAAGCGCCACAAGGTGTTCGTCTACTCGTTCGGCCCCAACCGACGCCGCGACTCGAAGAAGTGGAAACGCCGCGGCGACGACATCGGCGTGATTTTTCGAGTCTACAAAGACGAACCGCTCCGGGCGCAGAACACGCCCTGAGCCGAGTCGACCAACTCCGGCCGCCAACGCCGCGTCGCGGAGACGCCTTGACGCGCGGGCGGTTCGAGGCTTCTCTCCCCCCATGTCTTTCCCCAAGCCGCTTCGGGCGGTCGTCACTGGTGCCGGAAGCGGCCTCGGCCGCGCAATGTCCCTCGACCTCGCAAAGCGCGGCGCCTCCCTGCTCATCTCGGACATCGATTCGAGCTCCGCGGAGCAGACCGCCGAACAGGTTCGCGGCCTAGGCGCACAAGCCGAGGTCATGACTTGCGACGTGACCGATCGCGACGCGGTGTTCGCCCTGCTCGAGGAGACTGAAAAACGACTGGGCGGGATCGACTTCATCGCCAACAACGCCGGTGTTGCGGTCGGGGGCTCGTTCGACGAGATCTCGATCGAAGACTGGCGTTGGGCCATCGACATCAATCTTTGGGGCGTGATCTACGGGTGCCAGGCCGCGGTCGCGAAGATGCGGCCGCAAGGAAGGGGCTACATCCTCAACGTCGCATCGGCAGCGGGCCTGGTCGCACCGCCCGCGATGTCGGCGTACAACGTCAGCAAGGCGGGCGTCGTCTCGCTGAGCGAGACCCTGTTCGCCGAGTACAAGGCGCAGGGCATTCGGGTTTCCGTCCTCTGCCCGACTTTCTTCCGAACGAAGATCATCGAATCGGGCCGCGGCGCAACCAGCGAAAAAGAAGACGCCCAGGTCATTCGCTGGATGGAACGCTCGAAGGTTCAAGCCGCCGACGTGGCGAAAGCCGCGATCGATTCGGTGCGCGACGGCAAACTCTACGTTCAGCCCATGCGCGACGGACGGATGGCCTGGCGCCTCAAGCGAACCGCACCGCAGCGGTTCTACGAATCGCTGGGCGCCGCCCACGCGAAGTTCCTCGAGAAGCGCGGCAAGCGCTAAGTTGGCGGTGGCGTACTGCCACTGCTATCCAGGGCCGACTCCATGCGAACGATCCCTGCCCGGCTTCCGATCCTCGTCTTGCTCTGCGCGGTCGCGCTTTCGACGCCAAGCGGCGCCCAAGCGCAACCTGAACCCGACGCCCCAGACGCCCTGGACGCCCCGAAATCGAGCGCGGACGCGGACGCCACGGCCGACCTCGATGCGCTGGTCCACAACGCCGCGCTCCTGGACGAGCTCCTGACGAGGTCGACAAAGGAAATGATCACCGCGCAGAAGTTCGTCGCCGCTGCCGGTATCGCCGGCGGCACAATCTTGCTCGGTCTGTCGGGCTGGCGCCTCCTCGAGACTCCGCCACAGAGCCAGTACTCGCGCGGCCTGGGTGTCATGTTCATGACGCTCGGCATGGCGGATCTGACCACAGGCGTGTTTGCCGCGACCCGCATCATCCATGAGAGGCGCCGGCAAGAGCGCTGGGAGAAGGCGCTCAAAGACGGCATCACCGACATCGAGCTTGCACACTTCGAGGGCGAGCTGCAGGCCTCCCACGAGGCGCGCCAAAGCGAGCGCCTCTTGGTCCGGTGGGCTGCATTCACCCACGCGCTGGCCGGGGTTGTGATCCTCGGCTTGACACCGATTCCCGACAACGCCGGGGGCGCGGACCGCGTGTCCGGCTATGTCATTGGCGCGGTCTTCTTTGCGGTAGGATCCGCCACCTTCGGGGTTTCGTTCCGCAAAGCCCCCAGTGAAAAGGCCTGGGAAGAGTACAACACACGGAAGACGCCGATGCCTGGACACGAGGTCAGCTGGGGGGTCGCGCCTTCGATCTCGAGGCACGGCGCCGGCCTTTCGTTTGGCGGCACGTTCTAGTCGCAACCGGCTTGCACGGCAGCCTCCCCTACGGGTAGGAAGTCCCTCCATGGAGCTCGAACAACTCAAAGTCATCGTCACCGGCGGCGCCTCCGGGCTCGGAGAGCACTTCGCCAAACAACTTCTCGCAGGAGGTGCGCAGGTCGCCGTCGGCGACGTCAACGAGGAGGGGCTCGCCGCCCTCCCCGAAGGCATTCACCGGCGAAAGCTCAACGTCGCGAACCAAGACGAGATCGAGAGCTTCATCCCCTGGGCCGCCGAGCAGATGGGCGGGCTCAACGGCCTGATCAACAACGCCGGCATCATCCGCGACGGCCTCTGGGTCGGGAAGAGCCGGAGGACCGGCGAAATCCGCCGCATGTCCCGAGAGGATTGGGACCTGGTCATCGCGATCAACCTCACGGGCGCAGCCCTGATGGTCCAAGAAGTCGTCGCGCACATGATCGAGCACGACGAGCCGGGCGTGATCGTCAACATCTCGTCGATCGCGCGCCACGGCAACCGCGGTCAGACCAACTACGTCGCCGCCAAGTCCGCGCTCGCGGCGAACACCAAGACCTGGATGAAGGAGTTCGCTCCGTACGGCATTCGGGTCGGCGCCGTGGCGCCAGGTGTGACCGAGACCTCGATGACCGCAGGCATGAACCAAAAGGCGCTCGATATGATCCGCGCGTCGGTGCCGCTCGGACGAATGGGGAAGCCCGAGGACATCTGGCGAGCCGTGAAGTTCATTTTCGAATGCGACTACTTCACCGGCGAGACCATCGACGTCCACGGCGGAGCAGGGCTCTAGTCAGCCGAGGGCACGCATGATCGCGCGGTGCGCGAAGTAGCCGAGCGGCAGGAGCGCGCAGCCGGACGCGTACGCGCCCCAAAACGAAAACCGATCTCGCATGAGAAACGGGACGAAAAAGAGCAGCGTGATCGGCAACGCCACCAGGATGCTTCGCGCCATCTGGAAGGCGCTGCCCGGATCTCGGTGTTGCAGGTACGCTAGCGGAAGCACCAGCAGTGTCGCGAGCGGCAACGCGATCAGGAACCCGGCAGTTTCGGGATACTTCCTCGAAATCCACGCCGCCGCGCCGATTACCAGCGCAGACACGAGCGTGTTGAGTGCGAGAATCACTCCGTGAGATCGCTGAAGTAGTATTCGATCTGATCGAGATACCGTTGCGCCTTGCGCCGAGCCAACGTGTTCGAAAGGCGAGCCTCGGGGAGCACATCGCCCGCATCGATCACCTCTTCCAAGAGCTCGCGGAAGAGCTTGTGGTCGCCGATGTTGACCGCGTAGTACCTGGCCATGCTCAGCTGGACCATGAGGTTTCGGCGCTCGGTCTGCTCGAGCACGTCGTCGAAGAGGACCTTCGCCCGATCCATGTCCGGCGGGAACTCGGAGGCAGCAAGCGTAGCCATGGTCATCTTGCCGATCATGAACATGAAGTCCGGGTCGAGCTCGACCGAGCGGTTCAAAATCAGCTTGGCGAGCGGCAAGTCCGCTACGGTGTCCATGTCCTCCATGCCCATGTTGATCCGAGCGCCAAGCGAAGCGCCGGCCCAGAGCAGGAGGGACGCATCCGCTTTCTCTGTGAAGGCGGCGTGAAGCCAGGAGTCGAGGCTATCCACCCCGCCCTTGAGGGCCTCATCGAGGCCCGCGTCGCGGTTTCGCATGAAGTGCTGCGAGAGATCCCAGGCTCGGGTGTACATCACCAAGGCGCGCTTGCGGAGGTGGTCCGCCTCCTCCCAGTCGTCGTCGAAGTCGGCGACCTCCACCCTGTCCTCGATCCAGCCGGTACCGTAGCCGATGTAGGCGGCGACCAGCGACATGCCGATCGTTTCGTTGTCGGGGACGATCCGTAGAAGGCCCTCGAGCTGCATGATCGACGCCGGAAACGACTTCC
>JBLYYU010000384.1:0-7256 GCA_048550275.1 Polyangiales bacterium | reverse complement strand
ATTTGGATCTGTGGACGGAGACGTGCGGCGCGGGTGCGCTGTCACACTCTTAGACACAGCGGTCGTCGCCGCGGCGCTCGGGGACACTGCGCCCAGTGCCACCACCCGCCACCAGCACCCCCGCCACAAGCCAAGTGCGCGAGCCCGAAGGGCGAAGCCCGGCGCGAATGCGCCGGCAAGGCAGAGCGAAGCGAACGCCGCGCTAGGGAGGATTACGGGTGGGGGTGGGCGGGCGGTGTAACTAAGACGAACCAGGCTTCGGTTCCTGCAACCACCCCACACCACATCCGCGGCAGCCAGAGCTCGTTTCGCAGACGTCCAGCGACCCAGGTGCCGAAGGCGTCCGAGCGGGTGGTGGAACTAAGACTGACCACGTCCCGGTTCCTGCAGCCACCCCCCACCAAATCCGCGGCAGCCAGCGCCCGTCCACACAGCCACCCGCAGCCAAAGCGCCCAGCGCCACCGAGGCGCCAGCCACCCAGCCCGTGGCTGCGTGGGCCCGTGACCGCCGTGACATGCCTCTCGCCTCCGAAGTTTCCTGAACTCGATTGATCGAATGCACGTCCCGCATGGACTGCTAGGCCTGCCGAAGGCTCGAGCGAGTAAAGAATTGCGTATCGACATCACCGGATTCGGGTGGTTTCATAGATGACAACCCCGGCAATGGGAGTCCTCGCGGATGGCCTCTTGGAAGAACAGCATCGTGATCCACGCACCGACGAACAGGGTGTTCGCGTATGTGGATGACCCGATGAACTTGGTCGAATGGCTGCCAGGGATGTTCGAAGTGGGTGATGTGTTCGGGAGCGGCGCCGGCCAACAGCAGACCTGGACCTACAAGATGGCAGGCCTCTTTCTGCACGGGGAGGCCACGGTCGTCGAGCACGTCCCGGGCAAATGCGCCGTACATCAGACCATCGGCATGATTCAGAGCACGTTTGCATATCGGGTCGAACCCCACGAAGAAGGGACGACGTTGACCCTCGAGGTGGACTACAGCGTCCCGATTCCCGTACTCGGCAAGCTGGCGGAGCGCATCGCTGTGAGGTGGAACGCACGGGAGTTCGAGCTCGCGCTCACCAACGTCAAAGAGATACTCGAAGGCTCCGTGGGTCAATCGCCAGAGGGCGCGGGTCTTCATGAGTGAGAGGCACGCTGCCGGCCGAGACTGAGACGCCGCCGCGTTGAGAGGATCTCGGTCGCGTTCGGGTCCTCACGGCAACCCGGCAACAGCAACTGGGCCGGACATGGCCGATGACTCTGGACGGCGTTCCCAGTGCCCGTCCTTGCGAAGCTTCACCTGCGCCGGGTATGCGTCCTCCAAGAACTGCGCGAGCCCATCAGGGCCCTCACGGCCTCGGCGGTCACCACCCCCCTCCCTTGCCTTCCGCCCTCCCCCACCCAAAACTCCCCCCGTGCTTCACTCCAAACCAACCTTCTCTCGCAAAATCGCCACCTCTCTTTGCGTGGCCGTGACTCTCAGCCTCGTGGCCTGTGCCGCGGACCCCGGCGCTCGGCGTACGCGCCGGGTGATGAGCGAGGAAGATGAAATCAAGCTTGGGCAGGAGGCTGCGAAAGAGGTTGAGCAGTTCATGGGCCTTGCCGGGGCCGCAGAGCTCAATGCGTACGTGGAGCGCGTGGGGCAGCGACTGGTGAAGCACTCGTCGCGGAGCCACCTGAAGTACGAGTTCCACGTGGTCGACATGAAGGAGCCGAACGCCTTCGCTTTGCCGGGCGGCTACATCTACGTGTCGCGTGGGCTGCTCGCGCTGATGAACAGCGAGGACGAGCTGGCGGCGGTGCTCGGGCACGAGGTCGGTCACGTGGCGGGGCGGCACGCGGCTCAGCGGCAGGCGAAGAGCCGCGCTTGGATTCCGCTTCAGATTCTTGCGGGGATTGGCGGGGTGGCGGCTTCGACGGTTTCGCCCGAGCTCGGCGGGATGGTCGCGGGCGCGGGCCAGCTTCCCGCGGCCTTGGCGCTCGCGAGCTACAGCCGGAAACAAGAGAAAGAAGCCGACCGGCTCGGCCAGCAGTACATCGCGGCGGAGGGCTGGGACCCGGCTGCGCTTGCGACCACTATGGATTCGCTCACCGGCGAACAGGAGCTCGCGGGCAGTCGCGACCCAAATCGGATGAGCTTTTTCGATTCGCATCCGACAACGCCGGAGCGCTCTCGCGAAGGTCGAGCGTACGCGGCCACTCTCCAGGTGGCGCGCGCGAATCGAATCGCAAAGGACCGGAGCGCGTTCGTGCAGCGCCTCGATGGGCTGGTGGTGGGCGACTCCGCGAAGGCCGGTGTGTTCCTCAACAATCGCTTCGTACACCCGGACCTCGAGTTCACGATGACCTTCGCGAAGGGCTGGAACTACGCGAACAGCCCAGCGGCGGTGCAGGCCTACCCCAAAGACGAGTCCGCGGTGGTCGCGCTGCAAATGGTCGGCAAAGGGGATGACCCCGGCGCGGTGGTCGATGAAATCGCCAGCCAGGCGAAGTTGGAGAACCGGAGCGGGCCTACGCAAATCCATGGCCTTCCGGCGGAAACCGCGGTCGCACGGGTCGAGGACAGCGGCCAAGAGATTGTCTTTGCGCTTGCGTGGATTGCAAAGGACGGGCTCGTTTACCAAGTGCTCGGCGCGACGACGGGCGACCGCTGGGCCCAGCACCGACGCACGTTTGAATCCGCTGCCAAGAGCTTCCGGGAGTCGACGAGGATCGAGCTCGAGGCGCTTCGCGAAAGCCGGCTCCGGCTCGTTGCTGCGCGCACGCAGGAAACCTTGGCGGCCGTCGGCAAGCGAAGCGAGAGCCAGTGGTCGGCTCCGAAGCTGTCGGTCGCGAACGCCATGAAGACGACGAAGAAGCTGTCGCAAGGCGTGTTGATTAAGATCGCTAAGAAGGAACGCTACCTTCCCTAGGCAGCGGGGTTCGCGCGAGGGCTAGGCCTCGCCGGCCGAACGCGGATGCAGGCGAACGAAGCGCAGACGCTCTACGGCGACCTCTCGGTAGTCCGCTTCGCTTCCGTCGACGTGCGCGCCACAGAGCTGCATGAGCTTGGGCGCCATCCTCGGATTGCGACGCGCGTAGTCCGCCATCACGTCTGCGCCGACTCCCGGACCAAGAAGCTCGGCACGAACGGCCTTGCGCCCACGGTTCGTGCGGATCGAGATGTCGGGCTGGGCGCGCAGGTTCCGATACCACTGCGAGGCCTCGCCATATCCCGAAACAATCGTGAGCACTTCACCGCTCGCGTTGCGCGTCGCGGTCCAGCCGCGTTGGGTTCCGCCCTCCCCGCGAGACCTCGCTAGAGCTTTCCTGCCTCGGCCGCGGTGTAGCCGTCCTTCTTCTTCAAGGTGAGCTTCTTGCGGTACTCCTCGTCCTTCCACTTGTTGTCGGCGTCGGGGATCTTGTTCTCGGCGCGGTTCCGTCCCTCCTTGCGTCCCTCGAGCTTGTGGCCGCGGCAAGCGTCCTCGTTCGGGTCGCTGGCCTTTGCGCTGCTGACCCAGTCCTTCACCATCGCGAACGTGTCGGTGTCACGCATGGCGGGAACGAGCTTGAGCGTGCCATAGCCGTACCTCGGCACCGAAATCCGCGTGAAGTACGTTCGTCCGGCCTCGACATTGAACTCCATCCGATGCGCGTTCACCCCCACCGTGTAGATGGTGTGTTTGCCAGGGTTCACTGGAATGATTTCCGCGCCTACGGCGCCCTCCATGTACGATACGCAGTTCACCTTCTCGTCGTAGAAGAGAAACGCCGCTTTTTTCGAGCTTCTTCCTGCCTTCACGAACACGATGTACGCCTTGTCCTTCGGCGCCACGTATGTTCCATCGGCGGCCGCTCCCGCCGGCGCCATCCCGAGCGCGAGCGCCCCAACCAAAAACGACGCAACTAGAACGTATCGATTCATCTTCATTCTGTTCTCCTTTGCAAAGGCGACACGGGCGAAATCACGAACGGAAACGTGCAGGTTCCATAACGGCTCTCCGGGCGCCAAGATGCCACGGACCGCCATTCGGTCGTATCCCCATCGGGTGTCCCTTGATTGGGAGTGGTGCGGCGACGAATCGGCGGCTTCTTACGAGGCCTCAGCCAAGCCTCGCAGCCGTCCGTCGATCAGCTCGCCCGCCTCCGCCATGATCCGGTCGATCAGCTCCTTGCAGGTCGGTATGTCGTGGATCAACCCGGCGACCATTCCACAAGACCAGGCGCCGGCGTCCATGTCGCCTTCCTTCATGATCCGCGGGTACACACCGGCCACTTCGCCGATGATGTGCTCGAAGCGCAGGTCGTCGCCGAGCTCTTTTTCCTTCTCGAGCAATCGTTCGACGGCCGGGTTGTTCATCACGCGCTCCGTGTTCCTGAGCGGCCGCATGACGAGGCGTGTGTCGAGCTCCGACGCCGCGACGATCGCCTGCTTCACATTTTCATGAACAGGCGCTTCTTTCGTGGCGATGAACCGTGTGCCCATGTTCATCCCCTCGGCGCCCATCGCAAGCGAAGCCACGAGCGAACGGCCGTCGGCCATCCCGCCGGACGCCACGAACGGAATCTCGAGCTCTTCGGCGGCGCGCGGCAACAGAATCATGTTCGGGATGTCATCTTCACCCGGGTGTCCTCCGCACTCGAACCCGTCGACCGAAACCGCATCACACCCAATCGCCTGAGCCTTCAAGGAGTGACGAACCGAAGTGCACTTGTGAATCACGCGCACACCAGCGTCCTTCAACTTCGGCAGATACTGTTGCGGGTTTCGCCCCGCCGTTTCGACGATCCGCACCCCACCGTCGATGATGGCGTCGATGTAGCCGGGGTAGTCGGGCGTGGTGACAATCGGCAGGAACGTCAGGTTCACACCAAAGGGCTTGTCGGTCATCTCCTTGCACCGCGCGATCTCGTTCGCCAAATCCTTCGGCGAGCTCTGAGTCAGGCCGGTGATGATCCCGAGGCCGCCTGCGTTGGACACCGCCGCGGCGAGCTCGGCGAAGCCCACGTAATGCATCCCGCCCTGAATGATCGGGTGCTCGATACCAAACATCTCAGTGATTTTCGTTTTCAAACTGCTTCTCCCTGGCTGTAGCAGCACGGAGGCTAGCTCAGCGCGCGCGAACCGCACCCTTTGGTCGCCCGATACGCGCTATCCACTCGACGAAAATCGTTCGGTAGCCGCGACAATCTTTCGCCTGAGCGCGGCGCCCCGAAATCGCAGCCCGTGCTGCGCGCCTGCCGGCAGCACCACTCCCGCGAGATACCACCGCTCCCTCGTTGGCACAGAACCTGCTTCGTAAGACCGAGCAGGAGACGAAACATCGCACACGCACGCAAAGCGACAGGCATCCATCGGCTCTTCGGCGTCAGCTTCCTCGCCGCCGCCCTTCTTGCCGCCATCGCCGCCGGCTGCGGCGACGCTAACGACGGCTCCGGCGGGGCCAGCTCGAACAAGGCTCGCTTCACATTCGACTGCGTCATCGCCGGTTTCCCCGGCTCGCTCACCCTCGACGTCGAAGCCATCGGCCAGTCCGGCATCACCTGGGGTCCCGGTCCCAATCCCATGATCAGCGGCGTCATCGGCACTGGCGAGTACACCCTCTACACCACCGGCACCCTCACCCTCCCCGACCGCACCTACTCGATCAGCGGCGAAAACCAATTTGCCGATTTCTGGAGCTCGATCCCCGGCGACCGGTTCACCGTCGAATGGCAGCCGAGCGGCACCACCATGTTGATCGTCTGGGACTGGTTCAACCCCGCTCCGGCCACCTACCAGTGCGACCTCACCGGCTCGCGGTACCTCTAGCCTCCAACCTCGAGCCCCCGCTCCACGCGGCGCCGGTCAGCGCTTCTTCTCGAGCTCACGAAACCGAGTGGTCACCGCCGACATGAACGCCGCAAGCACCGGGTTCCCCTGCAACTCGCGGTCGAGTGCTTCCTCCGTCACGACCCGCAAAGTGATGTCGGTCTGCGCGATCACGGTCGCGCTTCTCGGTTCGCCCGTGATGACCGAGAGCTCCCCAAACGTCTCCCCGGGCCCGAGCGTGCGAATGAAGCGCTGCTCGCCGTCGGCCTCGCCTTGAAACACGTCGCAAGAGCCGCTCGCGATGATGAACGCTTCGGAGCCAGACTCGCCCTCGCGAAGGATCACGTCACCGGCCAAGTAGCGCCGCGTCCCAAACCAACCCCCGCCCGTCAGGAATGTCTCGATTTCAGACTTCAGCTCCTCGACCGTTTGAAAGCGGTCTTCCCGATCGGGGCTCAGCGCGCGGTCCGCGATGCGGCACAGCTCCGGGGGCATTCCCAACGTGGCCCTTCTCTCCTCGACGTTCGAAGCCGCCTGCCAGTCGGCAATGTCAGCGACCCCTTGTCGCGGAGGCTTCCCCGTGATGAGCACGCACAGAAGACCTCCCAAACCGTAAACGTCTGTCGTGGCATCGATGGCATCGCGCTCGCCCCTGAGCTGCTCCGGAGCCATGTAGGCGAGAGAGCCGAAGAGCCCCGAGTCGTCGAGCCCTTGCAGCCCGTCGGCCGCCGCCGGCCCCGCTTCGGGCATCGACGGCCAGTTGGGCGCGCGGTAGACGGCGACGCCCCAGTCCATCACGTAGACCTGCCCGTGCTTGCCGACCATGACGTTTTCCGGCTTCAGGTCGCAGTGGATGACGCCGCGCTCGTGGGCAAACGAGATCGCATCGCAAACCTTGACGAACACTTGTAGGGCTTCGCGCAGCCGGGCGTCGGTGGGCGACGCGTGGAACCGTTCGATCAACGCCGAGTAGGGCTCTCCGGCCACGTATTTCATGATGAGCGTCGCCGGCGCACCCTCCCCCGCGGTCGACAGGTCGTGCGCTGGCGCGATGTTGGGGTGATCCAGTCGCCCGGTGAGCTGTGCCTCTTGAATGAAGTGCCGCTCGCGGTCCTCGGATGCGGTCAGGTCTTGGCGGAGCGTCTTCAGCGCTACCTCTCGCAGCATGAGCCGATCGAACGCCAGATGGACCGTCCCCATCCCGCCTTCGCCCAACAAAGACCGCCGCTCGAAACGGCTCGGGTCGGCGTTGCTCGCAAGCGCAAGCAAGGGATCGAGAGCATCCGGCTTCCCCGTCACTGGTCGGCCTCCACTACACAATACCGGGCCAAGAGGTGTGGACTCAGGCCTCGAGACGTATGGATGTCGGTCATAAGCGGCAGGTGTCTGCGTGCGAAACTACCGAAATGCCCCGGGCAAATCAAGGGCTAGCGCGGCACGCGACTAGCCGGCCTGTGGGCGAGAT
>JBLYYU010000383.1:0-8385 GCA_048550275.1 Polyangiales bacterium | reverse complement strand
GTACAACGCTCCCTTCGAGGGGACCACGTCATGGGGCGTCTTTCGTCACTAGGGAGAGAGCGAGCGTTGACCGAGACCATCGAGAAGATCCTCGTCGCCAACCGTGGCGAAATCGCGCGTCGGATCATGCGGACCTGCCGCAAAATGGGTATCGCCACCGTTGCGGTCTACTCCGACGCCGATGCAGGTATGCCCTTCGTAGGCGAAGCAGACGAAGCGGTTCGGCTCGGCCCCGCTCCGAGCAGCGAGAGCTACCTCCGAATCGATCGCATCCTCGAAGCGGCGGCGGTCACGAAGAGCGACGCGATTCACCCGGGCTACGGCTTTCTCGCCGAGAACGCCGACTTCGCCGAGGCCTGCGGCAAGGCAGGCGTGATTTTCATCGGCCCCACGCCGGATGCGATCCGCTCGATGGGCTCGAAGCGTGAGGCCAAGGCCCTGGTCGAAAAAGCCGGCGTCCCGGTGATCCCCGGCTACGACGGCGCAAGCCAAGATCCGGCCGTCCTCGCAAAGGAAGCGCTCGGCGTGGGCTTCCCCGTCCTGCTCAAGGCGAGCGCCGGCGGCGGCGGCAAGGGCATGAAGCTCGTCCGCGCCGAGAGCGAGCTCCCGGACGCCATCGCCTCGGCAGCCCGAGAAGGGCAGAGCTCATTCGGAGACGGGACGCTCCTGGTCGAGAAGTACATCGAGGACCCACGGCACGTCGAAATTCAAATCCTCGGCGACAGCCAGGGCAACCTGATCCACCTCAACGAGCGCGAATGCTCGATCCAACGCCGGCACCAGAAGATCATCGAAGAAACCCCGTCGCCTGCGCTCGACGCAGCCCTTCGAGGCCGGATGGGCGAGGCGGCCGTTCTCTGCGGCAAGGCGATCGGCTACACCAACGCCGGCACGGTGGAGTTCATCCTCGCGCCCGACCGTAACTTCTACTTCCTCGAGGTGAACACGCGCCTTCAGGTCGAGCATCCCATCACAGAGTGCGTCACCGGCCTCGATCTGGTCGAAGAGCAGATTCTCGTGGCGCAGGGCGAGGCGCTTCGCACCCGCCAAGAGGACGTTCGCTTCGAGGGCGCCGCCGTTGAAGTCCGCGTCTACGCCGAAGACCCGTCCGCCGGCTTCCTTCCTCAGAGCGGGCCCGTCGTCGACTGGCACATCCCGCCGGCCGAAGGCCTACGCGTCGACAGCGGCGTCGAAACCGGCAGCGAGGTCGGGATTCACTACGACCCCATGCTCGCCAAGATCATCACGTCCGGCGAGAGCCGCGCGCTCGCCCTTCAACGAATGCGTCACGCTCTCCGCTCCCTGAGCGTCCAAGGCGTCACCACCAACCGGGCGTTCCTGCTTCGCGTTCTCGACCACCCCGCGTACATCGCGGGCGACATCGACACCCACTTCATCGATCGTCACCTCAGCGAGGCGCTCGGGGAAGGTCCCGCGCCGGCCGATGTGCAGCGAGCCGCCATCGCAGTCGCGCTCGCCGAGCAGCAAGTACGCGAGGGCGAACGAGCACTCGTGCCGAGCATCCCCTCGGGCTGGCGGAACAACTACCACACGCCGCAATGGGTCGAGTACGCGCTCGGCGACCGAGACCTGCGCATCGAATACCGACACCAGGGCGACGGTCGTTTCACCGTCTGGGCCGGGGACGAGCCGCGCGACTGCCGCGTCGTCTCCTGGGACGCGCCGAACCTGACCCTCGAAGAAGGTGCGCACCGTTGGCGGGCCCGGGTGCGTTTCGACGGCGACCGGGCCTACGTGCACAGCTCGGGCTTCAGCCTCGGCCTCCAACGCAAGCCGCGGTTCCCCGACAAGTCCCTCGAAGTGCCTGCCGGCGGCTGCATCGCCCCCATGCCCGGCAAAGTCATCGAGCTCCGCGTCTCCGAAGGTGATGCCGTCCAAGCCGGCCAGGTCCTCCTGATCATGGAAGCCATGAAGATGGAGCACAGCGTCACCGCCCCGCAGGACGGGACGGTGGCCCAGGTCATGGTCGATGCCGGCGACCAAGTCGACGCCGACGCCTTGCTCATCGTCGTCGGCGAGGCCTGAGCCTGCTCGCTAGGCCGCGTCGAGCTCCGCGATCATCTGATCCCCGCTCAACTCCGTCGCCGAGGCACCGGCCGCGTACTTTAGAAGCCCGGCCTGCTCGTAGTGCGGCCGAATCCGGTCCGTGAGAAGTCCGATCTCGCGCAGGTTCGGAACCAGGCGCTTGAACATCACCTGCCGGAAGATCGCGAAGCCGGGCGAGTCCGTGACGAACTGTGCCCACTCCTTCCGCGTAAGCTTGTGCTCGAACCATTCCTCGTAGACTTCAAACGAGAGGAAGCGGTTCCGCATGAGCAGCGCCACCTCGAAGGCCCAGTCCTCGCGCTCCCGCCGTTCGGTCTCGTCGAGCTCGGTGCGCATGTGGTCGCGCAGTGCGAGCACGCCGTAGTGAACGTGCCGGGCCTCGTCCTGGATGACCATCTTCAGCAGCTGCTTGAGCATCGGCTCTCCGGTCATCTGGTACATCGTCCCAAATGCGCCAAGCGCCAGGCCCTCGACCATGATCTGCATCCCGAGGAACTTCACGTCCCATCGCGAGTCTTGAATCAGCGCGTCGATGATGACGAAGAGGTTGTCGTTGATCTGATAGAGCTTGTTCATCTTCGAATCGAGGTAGCGGTGAAACACCTCGACGTGCCGGCCTTCGTCGACCACCTGGGTCGCGCCGTAGAGCTTCCCGTCGAAGAACTGCACCGCTTCGGTCACCTGGGCCGCCGCAAACAGCGCCCCTTGCTCGCCGTGCAAGAACTGGCTCAGCATCCAAGACGCAACGCTCGCGTTCAGGCGCCGTTCCTCGAGGTCCGTCAGCCGGATGCCATGGTTGCGTAGCGCGTCGTAGTCCATGAACTGACGAGGAATGATCGGCTTCTCCGGGTTTTCCGGGTCGACGTCGATGTGCCAGGGAAGGTCGTCGCCGTTCCATTGCTGCTCTTTGGCGCGCGTGTAGAGCTCGCGCATTTCCGGCTGGTCGTTGGGATAGGTCCAGTCGAAATAGACCTCGTGGTTCGACGGCATCTTCGTAGGCACGCCCTGTTTTCCACGCTGAAGGATCAAACCTCGAACACCGGACGGCCCCATCGAGCGCATCACCTTCATGTTGTTCGTCGCTGTCATCAGCTGCACGGCTTCCACGTAAGGCTCTATCCGGCGGCGGATTTCGTGGGGCAGGTTGTCGAGAATCTTGTCACTGAGCATGGTCAGTTCCTTCCTTAGAGCACGTCGGCAAAGAATTCGCGGATCTTGGTGGAATGCAGGCGCATGATGTAGCGATCGAGAATCGGGACGACTGCCTCGATCATCAGGGCGACCTTCTCGGGCGGGACCTCGGAAAGGCGCGAAGACACGAGGCGAACTTCCTCGTTGAGGAGCTTGGTGATGGCGTCCTGGTAGAGTGCCATGTCCTCGACTCGAAAGCCGAGCTCGGGAGTGAAGCCCATCGCGCGGACCTCCCCAAACACTTCGAAGATCCAAACGTCCGCGGCGGCGATGCGCAACGCTCCGTTTGCCCTTGCACCGCCCACCAGACCAAGCTCGTACGCCCGTTCGACGTCGTCGGCGTCGACCCCCGTCTTTTCGGCGATCTCCAACGGCGTGAGGGTCGGGCTCCGATCTTCACTGGTCTTGAGTGATTCGGCCAGGCGCTCTTTCACGCCCGCGAGGAACGCGTGTTGCCTCGGGGAAAACACACCGTCCTCCCCATCGAACAAGGCCTTGATCGCCTTCAAGGGAAGGAAGCGCTCGTGTTGCAGCTTCTTGATCAGATGCAGGCGTTCGAGGTGCTCCTCGCTGTACCAGGCCATGTTGCGCCCGGTCTTTCGCCCCGGGGGAAGCAGCCCCTGCTGAATGTAGAAATGAATCGCCTGTCGGGGCAGCCCGGTGGCCTCGCAAAGATCCTTCATGCGATACGCCCAGCGTGCCTCGTCGAGGTCGATCGCTTCGGAGTTTCCCGTCACGTCCCCTCCACTTCGATTTTGCTCCCTGTGAGCGGACGCCCGACGCAGGCGAGCACGTAGCCCTGTTCGCGCTCGGCGCGGCTCAGGCAGTTCGGCTCTTCCATTTCGATCTCGCCCTCGGAGAGCTTGCACCGGCAAGCGCCGCAGCCGCCCATCGCGCAGGAGAACGGCATGTCGATGCCGGCGCCAAGCGCGGCCTCGAGGATCGTCTGGCCGGGCGCGACCTGAATCCCTTGCTCGCGGCCGGCCGCAGAAACCAAGACTCGTTCGGTCTTGCCGCTGCCGACCTGCCCCGAACGCGCCTCTGGGCTCGTGAACCGCTCCTCGGCGATCCGATTCGCGGGTACCCCCCGCCGCTGGAGCGCGTCGTGGGCCGCTTCCATCATGGGCGTCGGCCCGCAAAGGTAGTAGCGGATCATCCCGTCGTCCTGCACGCCGAGCGCCCGGAGCCGTGATTCCAGCACCTTGCTATCGAGCATGCCGCGCTCCCCGGTCCACCAGTCGGGCGGATCCTGCAGCACGTGGTCCACGGTCAGGCGCTCGCCGAGCTCCCGCTCGAGCGACTCCAGTCGCTCCCGGAAGATCACATCGTCCCAGCCGCGATTTCCATAGATGAGCGTCACTCGGCTGCTGCCTTCCACACGAAGGATGGTTTCGAGGATGCTCATAATCGGGGTGATGCCGCTTCCGCCAGCCACCAGCACCAAGTGCCGCTGGTTCACCGGCCGCGGCTCCACGGTGAAATTGCCCGATGGGCCAAGCACGGCCAGCTCGTCGTCCACACGCACGGTGTCGTTCAAGTGATTGCTCGCCCGTCCGCCTTCGATGCGCTTCACTGTGATGTGCACGGGCACGTCGGGAAGGCAGGCGTTCGCCAGAGAGTACGCGCGTCGCAGGCGCTCCCCGTCGACGGTGACATCCACACTCAGGAACTGCCCCGGTCGAAACTCGATCGGCGTTCCGTCCGCCTCGGTCAGGTAAATCGAAACCGCGTTGTCCGTTTCGCGGACCACGTCGACGACACGAACCGGCCGCGCCATGTTCGGCGTGCTCCGAGGCAACGAGTCGACCGAACCGGCAACCGGCTGCGGGCGCGCGATCACAGGCGACGGCGTCTTGCCCAAGAGCAGCCGGTCTCGAAGCATCCGCACGTCTCGGCTCGCGGCGCGAGCTCGGTCCGCGATTCGGCGCGGCAAGACGTCCAAAGGGTCGACCTCACTTAGCGGCGTGACCGTCTCGCTTTGCGTGAGAACCGGGTTCGGCGTTCGTCCGCTCGCCCGGTCGATGATCATCGACGCGTCGAGGCGGGCTTGCTCGATCCACGGAGTGACGGTTCGCGGCAGCGCGCGTGCGGCAAGCGACATGGCTGCATCGAAGCGACCCTTGCCGCGGCGGGGTGGATTGCCCTCCATAGATCGCAGAGTGCCGAAGCCCGGAAAAAGTGTCAAGTGTGACTAGACACTTTACTCACATTGTACGCTAGAGTGCGCAACTCCAATGCTTTCTGGCCCTCTCATCCCCGCCACCGAGGCTCTTTCGCTTCTGGATCGAGCTGTCTTTCTCGATGCAAGCGCGGGGCCCGCGGCGGCAGAGCGCTTCCGGGCTGCCCACCTGCCCGGTGCCATTCGCGCCGACCTCGAGGCCGACCTTTCCGAGCTGGGCGACCGGGCAAAGGGCGGTCGCCACCCGCTTCCTCCGCTCGACCGTTGGTTCGCGCGCCTCGGAGACTGGGGCGTCACCCGTTCGAGTCCCGTCGTCATTTACGATGCCGCGGGCGGGGGCATGGCGGCGGCCCGCGCCTGGTGGATGCTCCGCGCGATCGGTCATCCGGCAGTCCTGGTCGCCGTCGTAGATGGTGGTTGGCAGGCTTTGCTCGAGGCGAAGGCACCCACAGAGAGTGTCGAGTCGATCGCACGCCCGCTTGGGCCGTACCCAAGCCGCACCGTTCGCTGGCCGGTCGTCGACGCCGACTTCGTCGAACGGATTCGCAACGACGTGAGCTGGCGCTTGATCGACGCCCGCGCACCCGAACGCTACTCCGGCGAAACCGAACCGATCGACCCCGTCGCGGGGCACATCCCCGGTGCGCAAAACCTCTACTGGCGATCGCAACTCGAAGACGGACGCCTCGCCTCGCTCTCCTCGGTTCGTTCGCGTTACCAAGCGCTCGTCGCCGACGTGCCGCCCGAGCGTGTCGTTTGCTACTGCGGCTCAGGCGTCACCGCCTGTCACCTCCTTTTGACGATGGAAGCCTCCGGATTCCAAGGCGCCCAGCTCTACCTCGGGTCCTGGAGCGAATGGTGCCGCCAAGATCGGCCGCGCGCCGGCGACTGAACGGGGCGGTCGCGCAAACCCTCGGAGGTGCTATTTGAAGCCGGTGACGAACGCGGTTTGGGAATTTTCGCTGACCTTGCCTCGCAACGCGTTCACGTCGCGCGAGGTCCCGCGGGCCGGCGACATCTGGCGACTCTGCCAGGACGCGGCAACGCTCGCATCGATCAACTCCGGCTGGCCCCCGTCCCGCTTCCGCGAGGAGCAGGTCGCCTTCATCGTTTACGAGATGACCCTCCTCCACAGCACTCAGACGCCTTTCGGCGCAGTGCTCGATGCCAAGACCTGGGTGTCCAGGCTTCGCCGCCGCACCCTCTCGACCCGCGAAGTGCGAGTGCGGAACGCAGGCGAGCTGGTCGCAGCGGCCACCCAGGAGTGGGTGCACGTCGACTTTGAAACGCAGAAACCGAAACAAGGTTCACAAGAGGCGGCCGCGGCGTTTCCTGCCACAGACGGCGAGCCATCGGTCAGGATGCCCGCCTTCGACGCGCTCCAGGGCGCCGAGGACGACTTCACATTCGAGATGTGGCAAACCTGGTCCGACCCGCTCGCGCACGCGAACCACCCGGCGTACATCGACTGGTGCGATGAATCGACGAGCCGCCACATGCTGCGGGCCGGTCTCGATCCGGTCTTGCTTTGCCCGATCGCCGAGCGCGTGAGGTTCCGAAGCTCCGTCTTGCCCGGCGAGCGCGTGACGGTTCGCACCCGACGCGTCGGTGTCATCGGCCGCGACGCCGTCGTCTTGAAGCATCACCTAGAAACCGAGCGAGGCGCCGCTGCCGACGCGCTCAGCGTCCGGGGTCTCGCCGAGGGCGACGCGCAAGCCCTGATTAACGCCTGGGACTGACCGATGTGTACGATCATCGTCCGCCACCGCATGGATGACTGGTGCTCGACGCTCATCGCCTCGAACCGCGACGAGTTCTACGATCGCCCGGCCTCGGCGCCGCTCATCCTGCGCGCCGATCCACTCGTCGTCGGAGGCCGAGACGAACGTGAAGGCGGCACTTGGTTTGGGCTCACCGGGGAAGGGCTGTTCGTCGGACTCACCAATCAACGTAGCTTCGGCACCCGCGACGACTCGCTCCGGTCGCGGGGCGGCCTGGTCGTCGACGCCCTTGCCCAGGACTCGCTCGAAGGCGTCGAGCGCTACCTGAGAGATATCGACCCCGCCGCGTACAACGAGTTCAACCTAATCTTCGGCGACGGCGAGCAGGTCCGCGCCGCGTACGCGCGCCGGGACGCCGAGCAGGTCGAGCTCGAATCGCTTGGACGAGGCGTCCACGTCCTTTGCAACGATCGCCTGGGCTCGCCCGAGTTCCCGAAAGCCAACAAGGCCCGCGATCGCGTTCTCGCGCTCGAGCCCGGTAACTGGCCGCGCATCAAGCCGCAGCTCGAAGAGATCCTGGCCGACGGCTCGCTTCCCGATCCCGCCGAGGTCCCTCCCATCCCGGCAGGCGCGCCCTTCGATCAGGAAGTCGCCCGCTACCTCCAAGCGATTTGCGTAAGCACCCCGGTCTACGGAACCGTCTCGTCCACCATCGCCGCGGTCAGCCCAGGTCGCGTCGAGCAGTATTGGTTCGCCGACGGCCCGCCCTCCGAAACCCAGTTCGTCGACGTCGCAGGCCTCACCCGCGCCCTTGGATGAACGCCACGACGGCCTCTGCGGCGGCGGCCAAATTCTGATCATTCGTTCGTCCGCTCTTCTTCCGTGGCTTGAACGAATGGTCCCCGTCTTCCATCCACGCGAGCTTGATCGCGCTCGATAAATCGTAGCCGCCAACCTCTTCCATCGTCCCCAAGCGATCCCGCGTGCCCTGAACAATCAGGGTAGGGGTCCGAAGCGATGCCAGATGCTCGGTCCGAAGCCGATCGGGCTTCCCCGACGGATGAAACGGATACCCGAGGCAAACGACCCCGGCCGCGCCGACCTCGTCCGCGATCATCGACGCGATCCGTCCCCCCATCGACTTCCCGCCAATGAAGACCTCCGACGCCGGACCCACTTGCTCGAGCGCTTCCTGAAAACGGGCGATGAGCTTGGGCGGCCGGTCAG
>JBLYYU010000382.1:0-6297 GCA_048550275.1 Polyangiales bacterium | reverse complement strand
GACCAGGCGTCGAGATCGCGGACATCGAGGACGCTGATTTGAATGCCAGGAAGCCCTTCGCGAAGCTTGCTCAGGCCCTCTCGATCGACATCGACTGCGACGACCCGGTGCCCGGCGTCCACGCAGAGTCGAGCGATCGCAGCGCCGATTCCCTTCGCCGCCCCCGTGACGAACACTCGTTTCGGGTGGCCGCTCACCTTACCCGCGCTCATGATTTCGGACCCCACTTGTACATCCTGAGGAGGAGCCGGTCAGATGTACGGTCCGGGAGAACGCCAAATATTCTCGTCGCCGTGCGCGACGACTTCGGAACGAAATATCGAGTCTTTGGCGTTCGGCTGGTCGCGGCTTTCACCACGGCCTTGCCGACCTCCTCCGGTGGGACGGCGCTCTTCAGTTGCTCGGACGCGAAGTCATCCAAGTTCTCCATCAGCTGACGGTACGGGTTGCTCGGGTCGTTTCGCAAGCTTTGTCCGGCGGCGCGAGACTTGTCAAAAGTGGGAGTGTCGACGAAGCCTGGGACGATCACACTGAGCTGGATGTTCCAGGGGGAGAGCTCGAGGCGCATGCAAGCCGTGAGCGCCTCCATTCCTCCCTTGGTTGCAGCGTATGCAGCGGCCATGGGCGCGCCCACGTAGCGAGTCAGCGAGCTGATATTGATGATGCGGCCCCCGCCTTGCGCGCGCATGGCTGGAGTCAGTTCCGCGATCAACTGCATCCCGGAAAGGAGGTTCACGTCGAAGACGTGACGGATTGAATCGCGGTCCATCTGTTCGAGCGCATACGGCGGGCCGTAACCTGCGTTATTGACGAGCACGTCGACTCGGCCGAAGCGCTCGAGTGACTTGCTGACGAGCGCAGAGGTTTGTTCGGCATCGCTGAGGTCGGTCGGGACGCTCAGCGCCTGCCCGCCATTGTCCTGGATCTCAGCGACGAGGCGCTCGAGCAGATCGGCGCGCCGCGCCGCCACCACTACCGAGAACCCAGCCTGCGCTAGACAGTGAGCAGTTGCTCTTCCAATGCCGGAAGACGCGCCAGTGACGATCGCGACTCTCTCGGCTTCGACGTTCTCGGTCATTCGTTCTCCATCTTTTTCGGCCTATGGCGGTGCCCAGTCCTCGATGCAAGCCGCTCGCCCCGCACTTCGGCCGCGCATATTCGTGCGAGTGAAACGGGCAGCAAAAACGCCGCGAAACCGCTGGTCGACGTTAGGCGAGCGACTGGAGCTCGCGCAAGTGTCCCACGAGCTGCGCCCGCGTCCGAACGCCGAGCTTCCGCATGGCGCTTCGCAGAAGCGTCGATATGCGAGACGTCGAGAGCCCTAGCCGATACGCGAGCATCTTGTTCGTGTGACCCATGACCGCATACGTCACGACTTGGCTTTCGCGCTCAGTGAGGCCGCGCGGATCCGTCACGTCGGGAGAGTTGGGAATCGCTAATACGAAACGCCGACCATCGGTGTCGAACCAGTCGACCATCGACCATCTCCCTTGCACCAGGGCCTTCCACATTTCGAGGGCCGAGTCTGGGTCTGTGTCCCGCATGTCTCCGCGGGCGCGATCTACCGCGATCGCTGCGTCCCGGAGAGTTTTCGCGCTCGTCCGTTCTTTGGCGTCACCTACGGCAGCCAAGATTCGGAAACCGTTGGCATCGAAGATCGCCTCCGCGTCGTGCGGGAGTACCGTGGCTTCTTCCGCGTCGGAAGCCTCGTCCGCGATCCCCTGCCTCAAGCGGTGTCCCGCATCGACGTGCGCCGCAAGCATCTGCCATCGTTGCGCGTCTTGGCAATTCAAAGTCGTAACCTCGCGGAGCGGCGCGACGATCGCTACCCCAGAACCTCGACAGTCGACAGTCGTGATGCCGAGTACGTCTGCGCAGTAATCGACGTGCGATGTATAGAGCTCGAGCGCTCTCGGCTGGTTCTTGGTGTTCTCCGACATCGTGCCGGCCTGTCCCGGTCGAGCCTGTTCCCGAAGCATCTCCGGGGGCGTTGCAGCCAGCGCCGCCATATGCCGCTCTGGGAAGTCCTCCGGTCCGGACGCGACGTGGATCGCGAGGATCTGGACCGGGCCACCGTCGGGCGGTCGGCCGTACTCGATGCCCGCCACGCCGAGCCCGTGATCCAAGACCGGCAGGCCTCGCTTCAGCATTGCTGGCAGCCAATCCCCGTCGTTGCGCTTCAGATCGTAGGCCGCCTCAGTGAAGTCGATGATCGCGGAACCTATTCGATCCACACCGGTACCTTCTGCTCCGCCGTCTCACCACGGCCGCACCCAACCGAGACGCTCTCACAGGAACATTCCTTCGCGGATGAAAATCGGCCATTGGCCGGACTAGTGTGTGATGCCGCGTTTCGAGAGCGTGAAGCTGCGCCCTTCGGTTTCCTGATGCTCGAAGCCCCGGTCGCCCAGCTCCGGCCTACACAGCAGGCCCTCGTCTCCCTCGATGGTTATCCCGATGAGCTTCATGGCCGCGTATTGGGTGTCTTTCTGATCTTGCGCGACGACCAAGTACGCTCCTGCCGGCGTGGGCTCGATTCGGCGGATTTCGAATGGAAGGTCTGCGGTCAGCTCTTTCAGTTGATCGCTGATCACCGCGTCTGTGAGCTTGTGGATCCCGTCGGCGAGGCCTTCCTTCACGAGAGGGACGAAGCTCCGATTGCAGGAGGGCTTGAAGCGGGAGTAGGGCTCCATTTCGACGACGACCGATGACTCGTCGAGGCTGAACGTTGGAGCGCCCTCACTCGCGCCGAGCTCGCCGCAGAACCGCACGCTCATCGGATGGGTCTTGCAGTCGCCAATGCCAAACAGCTCGACGAAACCGGCGGCGATTCCTTCCGCGATGACGTTCCACCCGCCCGGCCGCGCTCGGATAGTGGTGTTCGTCGCGAAGTAGCTTCGTAGACAAGCCTGCCGTTTGCCCTCCGGAGTTACTTGGTAGTGGAACTCGCTCGGAATCTCCCTAGGCCAAAGATTGGTGAACGCGTCGAAGAACCAGGTGACGTCCTCTGTTTCTGTCGTGGTCGAGGACTCGCTTCGCGCCTGGTCGAGCTCGTCGAGCGTCAATTCTGCTAGCCCGCGATCGCCCAGCATCGGACCGAGGATTGCGTCGAGTCGGGGGTCACGGTCCTCCCACTTCCAGGGAACGAACAGCGAGCATGCTCCGAGGTCGACGTTGTGGGCGTTTTGTATTGTCCAGTCGAGGGCTTGTCCGGACCAGGGAACATCGCTCCATTCCGCGCCCGTGCCTTCCTCGGCCGGATGCCACGGGTCGTTGCTCTGATCCCAGGAGTGCCAGCCTCCGCTCAGTCTCGAGAAGTAATCGCTCTCCCAAGCTTCATCCGAGAGATCTCCGATGAATGTCGTCCCCCGGCGGTCCAGAACGACTCCGCCTGCCGTTCGGTCGCGACAGTGCACGCGGCCGAACGTCTGGACGTAGTCGACGGTGCACACGTGCATGTCTTGTCCCGGGCGCTCGGGATGGCGAATGACACGGCCGTCGCTCGCCACGACCTGAAGCCGAGTCACACAGCCCGGTCTGGGGCAATCCCAAACCGAAAAGGGAAGCCGCTCGATGAAGAGAAATTTCTCTCCGTCAGCCTGGTCGACGAACTGCCAGGGGTGGCCTGCCAGAAGGGTGTTCCGGCTCCCTCCCTTCCCAGCGAGGATCGGCGCCTCGAGGACGGTTTCGATCAACTGGTACCCCTTGTCCGGGTGCGTGATTTCGTAGCAACCGCAAAGGAGTGACAAGGTCAGCGTGAGTGCGGGCAGGTACCGGATGGGCTCTCCTCGCCGTCGAATGTAAGGCGAGACCGGCCTTGGAACCAGTTCCTGGGCTAAAGCGACGTGCCGAGGAGGAAATCCTCGTCGAACGGGTTCAAGAGGTCGCTGTCCTCGACGCTCCAGGTCTCCGGATCCGTGTGCCGACAGAAGCTCGTCAGCTCGACTGACTCAATTCGCGACTCGTTCATAGCCCAGGGGTCGAGGAGCGGGTCCCCGCCCACGAGCGAAAGCCAAACGATCATCGCGACGCCAAACACTGCCAGAGCCCTCCTGTCCCCTTCATGGTAGCGATTGAAGGACTGGATGCCTGTACGGGACCTCGCAGATTGTCTCGAAAGGGCCGGATCCGATCGGGCTCGCGTCAAGCAATGGAGCGGGAGACGGGATTCGAACCCGCGACAACCTGCTTGGGAAGCAGGAACTCTACCACTGAGTTACTCCCGCAAGGAGGGGCAAGAAGTAGCCTTGCTTGCCTGGTCCGTCAAGCGAGGGCCCCGGTGTCCGGTGCCCTCGCCGACGTCGCGACCGCCTCATCGTGTGTGCACCAAGGGGAGACCGTTCGGGCCGACCGGGATGTAGACCGTGGTGTGGTTGGGCGCGCTGGCCATGCTGCGCTGGGCCTGGATCGCTTCGTGCTGCAGGTAGTTGGGGGTCAGGGTCGCGTTGATGATCTTCTGCGCTTCGGCGATGCCCTTCGCTTCCTCGATTCGAATCTCCGCATCACGCTGAGCGATCTCACGTTGCGTCGCTTTCTCTTCGAGGAACTGCTTCGCTGCAAGCTTCTTCTCGACAGCCTGAGAGACGACGGCTGGGTAGTCGATATTTCCGACCGCGAGCCGAACGAGCTCGAAGGGCGCGGTCTTCAGATACTCTCCGACAGCGCTTTCGATCGCGCCCGCGATCTCGTCGCGCTCGGCCTTGAGCTCGCGGCTCGAGTATTCCTGTACCGACTGGCGCACGATGGTCCGAAAAGGCTCTCTCACGAATCGCTCGTACCAGTGCAGGCCGCCGAAGTCCTCGACGACCGATTGAACCTGCCCCTGGCTGGCCTTCATCACAGCGTGAACGCTGAACGACACGTTGAGGTCGTCCTTGACGAGGATTCGGAAGTCCTCGGTGTACGTCGCCGGCCTGGTGTCGACGTTGACGACGCGGTTCCGCCAAGCGCTGATGCCGTAGTTGCCGGGGCCTCGCACGGCGCCCCGGAAACCGCCTTCGCCGAAGACCCGCGGATCTTCGAAGACGTAGCCTTCGTGGCCCGCGGGAACGTGAGGGTTGGTGCAGCCGATGACTACGGCTGGGACCGTAGCCAAGAACGCGGCGACGGCGACGACGACGATGATGATGCGGCGCATGACTTTCTCCTTCATTGCTTCATGATTGTGATAATTATATAATAAGGCATACAACAACATAAGCAAGCATATCCTTGCATCATCGTATGGTTTCGTGTACAAGCGCACAAATCTGGAGACAGCCATGACGGACGAGTTTCGACGCATCAGCCTGATGATTCGGGAGGACCAGCACCTTCGCCTCCTCGAGCTTGGAGTGAACATGAGCGGGCTGATCCGCAGCTTGGTCGACGACCACCTGAGTGAATCGAAGGTCACGTTGGCGGTGTCAGAGGAAACCGCGCACCTCTACCAGCAAATCGTCTCCCACACGGGCAGCACCGATGCCGACTTCGAGCCCTACCTCCGCGTTGCTCTCAAGCGAATGCTCAAGGATCGAATCACGCAGATGGAAAGGCTGCACCGGACGATCAAGTAGGGATGGTAGACTCGACCTTTTGGAGCTTAGGCGACGCTATGGGTCGCATGAGAACACCGATGCGATCGACCGCGCGATTTTTCGTCTTCCTGAGCTTTGCCCTCGTCCTTTTTGGCGGCACAGCGAACGCGCAAGATGCGGTGCCCCCAAAGGTGAGGTCGCTGCCAGGCATCGAGCTGCCTCCGGACGTGGAGCTTCCGGAGTCCGGTCTGGTTCGGGTCTTGATTCGGATCGACACCGACGGAAAGGGCAGCGTCGAGGAATGCGAGGTCGCGCCGGCGCTTTGCAGTCGTGTCGCTGAAGCGATCGGTCGAGCCGAGTTCGTGCCCGCCATGCGCGATGGAAAGCCTGTGGCATCGCAGATCAGCGTAGACCTTCGGGTGCGGAAGCCCGCGACCGGGTCACCGGAAGAGGCGGGCGCTCCCGAAGCGACGCTGGAGCCCGAGAGCGCTGAAGTCCACGAGGAGCTGGAGTTTTCCGCAACCGCCGAAGTCGATGCGCGATTGCAGGTGCCGATCAGCCTCGAGCTCGAAGGGATTCGAAACATTCCTGGAACCTTCGGCGAGCCTTTTCGAATCCTCGAGGTGATGCCAGGGACGGTGCCCATCGCCAATGGGCAACCCTACGTCTACGTCCGGGGCGCGCCGCCTTCGGGTACCGTCTACCTTTACGACGACATTCCCGTACCGTTGCTGTTTCACTCCGCGCTCGGACCCGCGACGGTGCACTCGGGTCTGATCGG
>JBLYYU010000381.1:0-7202 GCA_048550275.1 Polyangiales bacterium | reverse complement strand
TCGACGCCCGGCGCGGCGCGTCCAAAGAGCGCAGCGGTCGAGTCCGCGGCGAGCTTTGCCGTGTCGCAGCCCATCAGGGCAAGCAGCCCGGCCAAGAACAGCGTCATCCCCAAACGTCTAGAACGGCACATGGCCGGGAAGTGAACCGGAAACGCCCCACGAACACAAGCCAAATCGTGCGTGAACAGCGCCAGCGGTCTCGGGCTGGCCAGCCCGTCCAACCCTCGACTCCTGCCGCCGCATGTTTCCTTGCCTCGTTCCCTGCGGAGCCCTTTTGACAGCCTGATGCCTCCGGGTTAGGTCCGGCCCGAGGATTCATGACTCCAGGGGAATGCCGCGAAAAACTCCAAGACCTCGTACAGCGCATGGATGCGCTGGGGAGGTATCTTTGACCTCGATGGCCTTCGCCACAGCGTCGATCGGCTGACCAACCTCAGCCTCGCCGAGGGTTTCTGGGACGACCAGCAGCGCGCTCAGAAGCTCATGCGCGAGCGGGCGTCCACCGAGGAAACTCTCAAAGAATTCGAGCAAGTAGACAGCGAAACCAACGATCTGCTCGAACTGTTGGACCTCGCGGCCAGCGAGGGCGACGAGGGAGTGGTCGCCGACGTGGCCGAACAGCTCCCTTCGCTCGAAGCAGAGGTCCGCGGCCTCGAGCTCAAGCGAATGCTCACCAAGGACGACGACACGGACGCGATCGTGACCATCAACCCGGGGGCCGGGGGCACCGAGGCCCAGGACTGGGCCGACATCCTGCTGCGGATGTACCTCCGCTGGTGCGAGCGCCGCGGCTTCAAGACCGAGCTTCTCAGCAAGCAACCGGGAGACGAGGCTGGAATCAAGGACGCCACGTTCGTCGCTCGCGGGGCGAACGCGTACGGGTACCTCCGAGCCGAGAACGGGGTCCACCGGCTGATCCGCATCAGCCCCTTCGACGCGAACAAGCGCCGCCACACCTCCTTTGCCGGGGTTAGCGTCGTGCCCGACCTCGGCGACGATCTGAGCGAAGGCGAAATCGAGATCCGGGACGAGGATCTCGAGGTCAGCACGATGCGCTCGGGCGGCGCCGGCGGCCAGCATGTGAACCGAACCGAGTCTGCCGTGCGTATGAAGCACATCCCGAGCGGCTTCACCGTGCGTTGCGAGGCCGAACGCTCCCAGCATCAGAACCGGGAAACCGCGCTGAAAATGCTTCGCGGCCTGCTCTTCGAGAAGGCGCGGCGCGAGCGCGAGGAGGCTTTCGAGGAAGCGGTCCTCAACGACCGGGCCGACATCGCCTTCGGCTCACAGGTGCGCACCTACACCTTGCAGCCATACACGATGGTCAAAGACGAGCGCACCGACCACAAAGTCAACAACGCAGACGCCGTGCTCGACGGAGAGCTCGACGAGTTCATCGAAACCTATCTCTTGATGAACGCCGAAAAGAAGAAGAAGAAGTCGGGCGAAGCCCGGGACGACTAGCAGAGGACTCGCAAGTGGCCACCGAAGACGAGCTACGACAAACACGGTTGAACAAAGCGGAACGCCTGCGCGAGCTGGGGGTCCTGCCCTACCCGAACACATGGCGGACCGACCCTGCCCTCGAGGACGGACGTCGTCGGCTCGTGCTCCTCGCGGCGGACGAAGAAGCGCGCGCGAAGCTGCCGCTCGAGGACGAGCTTGCTGACGACGCCCCGCACGTCCCGCTCTTTGGTCGCGTCGTCGCCAAGCGTGGACCGTTTCTGGTGATTCGCACCCCGCATGGCGACGCTCAGGCTCTGGTTCGCCCAGACAGTCTCGAAGACCGCGACGCGGCGATGCTCAAGCTTCTCGACTTGGCCGACCACGTCCTGGTCGAAGGCCCAGCCATTCGCACGAAGACGGGCGCTTTGGCGGTGAGCGCGCGCCGATACGAGCACCTCAGCAAGGCGCTTCTGCCGCCGCCGGCGAAATGGCATGGGCTCAAGGACGTCGAGAAGCGCTACCGCGAACGCTACGTCGACCTCTTTGCGAACCCGGCAGTCGCCGAGGTCTTTCGTGCCCGCAGCGTCATCGTGAAGTCACTCCGGCGCTTCCTCGACTGCCTTGGCTTTCTCGAGGTTGAGACCCCATTGCTTCATGCCATCCGCGGCGGCGCCACCGCCAAGCCGTTCGACACGCATCACAACACACTCGACTTGGAGCTCATCCTCCGAATCGCGCCCGAGCTCTATCTGAAGCGACTGCTCGTGGGCGGCTTCGATCGTGTCTACGAGATCGGCCGGGCGTTCCGCAACGAAGGGATCAGCACCAAGCACAATCCGGAGTTCACGATCCTCGAGTTCTACATGGCCTACGCGACGTTCGAGGACCTCATGGACCTCGTGGTCGACATGATTCGCGCTGTGGACGCCGACCTGCGCGCGAAGTTCGCTGGGCTGACCAGCGAGCGAACCTTCGACCTACAGGCGGATTGGAAGCGCGTCCGAATGCGCGAAGCGATCGCGGACCGCCTCCGGCAAGCGGGTCAGGGAGAAGTTCCGAACACACCCTGGACCGAAGCGCTTTCGCCGGACGCAATCGACGACGAGCAGGCCTTCGCGGCGGGCTGCAAAGCGATGCTGCCGAAGCTCGATCCCGCGGCGCAGAAACAGCTCAGCCACTGTGAGACGCACGGCGAGCGTGTCTTCGCGGTCTTCGAGCTTCTCGCCGAGCCGGACCTCACCGCGATGTACCGGACCCCCAACGGCGCGCAGTCCGTCCCCGTTTTCATCACAGAGTTCCCCTGGGAGGTCTCCCCGCTCGCCCGCCGCAGCGACGGCGACGCTGCCTTCGTCGACCGCTTCGAGCTCTTCGTCGAGGGGCGCGAGCTGAGCAACGCGTTCAGCGAGCTCAACGACCCCGACGACCAGGCCGAGCGTTTCGAGTCCCAGCTCCGCAACCGGGAGCGCGGGGACGACGAGGCCATGGACTTCGACGCGGACTACATCCGGGCGCTCAGCCACGGTATGCCGCCCGCGGCCGGTTTCGGCCTCGGAGTCGACCGTCTGGTCATGCTGCTCTGCAACCAGCCGTCTATCCGCGACGTGCTGCTCTTCCCGTTGCTCCGCCCGGAGGCCGAATGACCGAACCCCGGCCGCTCGGGTTCTGGACGGCGGTCCTCTGCGGTTTCGGGGTCATTCACGCGGTCGCCGCGCTGGTGTTCGTTTCGACGAGCACGCAGTGGTTTCAGGCCTCGATCGGAAACGAGCTGTTCTGGATGCGTTTGGCCATCGGCTGGACGACGGCCCAGGTCAGCCTCGCACTGCTCAGCCTGGCAGTGCTCCGACGCGCTGCTCGACTTCAGCGCGGGACTCGCGGGCGCGCCCGGACCGTCGCCCTCGCGATCAGCACCGGGCTCCACGCACTTATCACCAGCGTCTCGGTCGGCGTGCTCCTTTGGGCAGCGCGCGTCTCCGTCGGACACGTGCTCGGGGGAACGGTCGCGAGCCTACTCTTTGGGCTCACGCATCTGGCTTACACGGACCTCGATCTCTCCCTGGTGCCGACGCTCTATCACAGCGCGACCACGCTCCAGGGAATCAGCACCGCGCTCATCGTGGTTCTGAGCACGTCCTGTTGGTTCCTCCTGCCGATCGGACGCCGCCATCGTTTCTGGGACGCTTTCGACGTGGCGCTCTTCGGCGCGTTCATGCTGGTCAGCTTCACCTTTCCGATGTCGCCTACGGACGGCGACGACACGAGCCTGGCTCGGGCCGTCGCTCGAGTCAGCATCACGACCATCTTTGGCATCCGACTGTCGCTGCGATCGGTGGGCCCACTTCTGTCCCTCTTCGAACGAATCGGTTTCCGCTCCATGGTCGCCTCCCGCCATCTCCGCGCCAAGAAGAGGGGCTTCCTCGCGGCCAGCAGCACGCTGTCGATCCTGGCCGTCGCCGTCTCGTCCTGCATGTTGATCTCGGTCCTCAGCGTGATGGGCGGCTTCCGTGCCGACCTGAAGAAGAAGATCCTCGGCAACCACGCGCACATCGTGGTCGACAAAGCCTACGAAGAGCTCGACGATTGGCAGCCGCTCTTGACGCGGACCCGCCAAACCGAGGGCGTCGTCGGCGCAACGCCGTTCCTTCAGGTCGAGGTCATGGTGTCAAGCCTCTCTAATCGCGCGGGCGCCATCCTCCGCGGGATCGACCCCGACACCGTTTCCGATGTCACGGACCTCGGGAACAACCTCACCCACGGAAAGCTCGAGTACCTCCAGCACCCGGAGCGCATCCTCGACTCCTCGATCGACACTACCAAGGACGGTCCTCTCGACGCGATGCTCAAAGGCGCCGAGCGGGCCGCCGGCAAGGGCCTCCCCGTTGAACAGAAGGAAGCCAGCATGCCCGGCCTCATCGTCGGCCAGGAGCTCGCTAGAGCCCTTCGCTTGGTCGTCGGCGATCGCGTGACCGTCGTTTCCCCCCGTGGCGACCTCGGGCCCACCGGCCCCATCCCCCGAACCCGTCCCTTTCGGATCGCCGGCATCTTCTACAGCGGCATGTACGAGTACGACATGAAACACGCGTACATCGACCTCGAGGTGGCCCAACGCTTTCTCCGCTCCGAGGGCCGCATCAGTGGGGTCGAGGTCAAAGTCGACGAGGTCGAGCAAGCCCCCGCCTTGGCCGCCGAGCTGTCCACGGCGATCGGCTTCGACGGCCTCCGAGTGCGCGACTGGAAGATGATGAATCAACAGCTTTTCGGCGCGCTCGCCCTCGAGAAGCTGGCGATGTTCATCACTCTGGGCATCGCGATCTTGATCGCCGGCTTCTCGGTCTTCGGCACCCTCACCCTGCTCGTCCAAGAGAAACGCCGCGAAGTGGGCATCCTCAAGGCGATGGGCACCTCGGCCCGGGGCGTGATTCGGATCTTCGTAATCGAGGGCTTGCTGATCGGCGCGGCGGGCGGCCTCATGGGGCTCGGCCTCGGTTTTGTGCTGACCTTCGCTGCAGAGCACTTTGGAATTCGAATGAATCCCGAGGTCTACTACATCGACAAGCTCCCCGTTCACCTGGACCCAACTGAGTTCGCCTTGGTTGGCGCCGCGACCGTGGCGGTATGCCTGGCGGCGACCCTGTTTCCCGCGTATCAAGCGAGTCGAGTGCGCCCTGTCGACGCGCTCCGTTACGACTGAAAGCACGATCAATCGATGTCCGAACCGCTCGTTTCCGTGCAAAACGTGACCAAGACCTTCGAGCACGAAGGCCGGTCACTCGAGGTCCTCAAAGGTATCGATCTCGACATCGGCGCGGGCGAGATGGTGACTATCGTCGGGCCATCCGGCGCTGGAAAGAGCACCCTGCTCCACCTGATAGGCACGCTCGATCTGCCGACCGAGGGTCGAATCCTCTACGGCGGCGACGACGTAACGCGGCTCGGAAGCTCGGACCTGGCTCAATTTAGAAACCGAAGCATTGGTTTTGTTTTCCAATTTCACCATTTGCTCCCCGAGTTCACCGCGCTGGAGAACGTGATGATGCCCGGGCTCATCCAGGGTCGGCAGCGCTTCGAAGATCGCGCTCGTGCGCTCCTCGATGAGGTCGGTCTGTCCGATCGGCTGACTCATCGGCCCGGCGAGCTCTCGGGCGGCGAGCAGCAACGAGTGGCTCTCGCCAGGGCGGTCCTGATGGAGCCCAAGCTCGTGCTCGCCGATGAGCCTACTGGCAACCTCGACAGCCAAACCAGCGAATCCGTGCACTCTCTCTTCTTCGACTTGAATCAGAAGCACGGCATCACGTTCCTGATCGTGACCCACAGCCGCGACTTCGCCGACATGATGCCGAGACGCGTCTCGATGAAAGACGGGCGCATCGACTCGGACGAGCGCCGCCCTCAACCCCTTGAAAACCAAGGAAAACCAGCTTGACCCTCTCATAGGGCACGGCTATAGCCGCCCGGATCGTTACCCCTCGCAATGCGCCCATTCGTCCCTGCCATAGCCCTGATGCTCGCAGGGCTCGCTTCCGTGGCGGGCGCTCAGAGCGAGGTCAATATGCCGGAGCCACCGACCCCGCCGACGCGGCCGGTGCGAACGTCGCCACAGCCCCAACGGCCTCCTGAGCCGATCACCCCCGAGGAGGGAGCGGAAGGCGACACCTACGAACCGGTAGAGGATCCGAATGCCGCGATCCAGGTCCCGCGGACGAGCTGCCACGGCAAGGAGATCCGCCGCATCGTGATCATCGGTGCGCGCCGCGTCGATCCTGATGACGTCCGCGTCACTATGAAGCTCCGACGTGGTGACATCTGCCGAGACCCCGCGGTGACCCGCGACGCCAAGGCTCTATGGAACATGGCGTACTTCGATGACCTGCAAATCGAATCCGACCCTCTCGGCGCAGGCATCAAGCTCACGATTCGACTCGTCGAACGCCCGGCCATCCGCAAGGTCATCTACAAGGGCAACGACGAGGTCGACAAAGAAGACATCGACGAGACCGTGACGCTCGAGGAGGGGACGATCCTCTCGGTGCCCGACGTCGAGGATCAAGCCGACGCGATGCGCCAGCTGTACTCCGAAGAAGGATTCTTCCTCGCGGACGTTGGCTACGAGCTCCGGCGCGTTCCTGGAGATACGAACCAAGTCGACGTCATTTACAAGATCGACGAAGGCGCCGAGGTCGAGGTTCGACGAATCAGCTTCGTCGGAAACAAGGAGCTCCCCGCTCCCGAGCTGCTGAAGATCATGCAGACCAACGAGACCGGGATGTTCTCGTTTCTGAGCGACCGAAACAAGTTCAGCCGCTCCGCTTTCGACGAGGATCTGAGCCGGATTCAGGCCTGGTACTACGACAAGGGCTACCTGATGATGCGCCCAGGCCGCCCAATGGTGGAACTGACGGCGGACCGTTCATACGTCGACATCACGATTCCCGTCCAGGAGGGCCCGCGCTTCCGGATTCGTGAGTTCGACGTCATGGAGACCGACGGGGCTGGCAACGAGGTCGAAACCATCGCTCCGAAAGACGAGCTCCGGAAGATGGTCAAGCTCGACAGCGGTGACTGGTTCAGCCGGACCAAGATCGGCGAAGGTATCGAGGGCGTCAGCCGAACGTACCGCGACAGCGGCTATGCGCTGGTCGAGATGGTGCCTGGCACCGACCTCGACGAGGAGAACCACCTCGTCGACGTCACGATCAACATTCTCCGTGGTCCGATCGTCTACATCGAACGCCTTCACGTCCGCGGCAACACGAAGACCC
>JBLYYU010000380.1:0-4012 GCA_048550275.1 Polyangiales bacterium | reverse complement strand
GCTGGGAAGTCTACGGGCCGGAGGCGCTCGAAGAGATCACGCAGCGCCTCAGAGGCGCAGGGCACGAAGTCGTCGAAGGCAGCGCCGAGCTAGCGGCGTCGCGCGGCGTCCAGGCGCTCGTCTGCGTGGACGATCCGGCAGGGAATCCCCTCGAGATTTTCCACGGCCCCGCGCTGGTAGACGAGCCGTTCGAATCGAAGGTTGTCGACGGCGGCTTCGTGAGCGGAGATCAGGGCTTCGGTCATGTGGTCGTAGTGTCCAAGGACGACGAAGCGCACGAAGAGTTCTACGCAACGATGTTTGGCTTGGAGCTCAGTGACTACATTCGTTGCGAGTACTTCGGCCACGAGATCAACGTCACCTTCATGCACGCCAACGCGCGCCACCATTCATTGGCGTTCGGGGGAGGGCAGCTCAAGCGCATCCACCACTTCATGGTCCAGGCCAAGTCGATGGACGAAGTCGGGCGCTGTTACGACCGTTTTCTCTTCTCGGGCGGGATGGTCCACCAGACACTGGGTCGGCATCCCAACGACAAGATGTTTTCGTTCTATGGCTACACGCCGTCGGGCTTCCACTTCGAGTTCGGCGCCGGTGCCATCGAAATTCACGACAGTTGGGAGAGCATGACACATGACAGGGTGAGCGAGTGGGGCCATCACCCGCCACAGCTCCTGACCAAGGCGTATCGCCGCGCCAAAGAAGCGCGAGGCAAGAAGGACTGAAGCTTCGCCATTGGACCGTGCGGGTTCGTTGGGCTAGAACACGTTCTAGCGCGAGGTCTGAAGCATGGTCGTAGAAGCAGTTCCCGAAGGAAAATACGTCGAGGTCGGCGCCGGCATCACGATGCACTTCCACGAGGCAGGAAGCGGTGATCGCGGTGTCGTCTTGTTCGTTCACGGCAGCGGTCCAGGCGCCAGCGGCTGGAGCAACTTCAAGGGCAACTACCCATTCCTCGCGGAGCAGGGCTACAGGACGATCGTGCCCGACACGATGGGATACGGGTACTCGAGCAAACCGGAAGAAGGCGCATTCAGCCTCGATGACGTCGCTGGGCAGTACAAGGCACTGCTCGACGCGCTTGGCGCCGAACGCGCGACCGTGATCGGTAACAGCCAGGGCGGCGCGATCGCGATCACCATGGCGCTCAACTACCCCGAGCTCGTCGAGAAGCTGGTTCTGATGGCGCCGGGCGGTCTCGAGCAGCGAGAGACCTACATGGAGATGGAGGGCATCAAGGCGATGATTCGCGTCCTCTACAAAGAAGGCATCAGCAAGGAAACGATGCGAAAGGTCTTCACGCTTCAGCTACACGACGAATCGAAGATCACCGACGAAGTCATCGAGGAGCGTTTTCAAGTGGCGATGACCCAACACAAGGACAACATCGCCCGCATCCGCGTCGCCAATCAGGAAGATCGGCTCTCGGAGATCAAATGCCCGGTGCTCTGCTTCTGGGGCGCCGACGACAAGTTCTGCCCCTCGTCTGGGGCCGCCAAGATTGCCAAGCGCTGCCCTCAGTCGCTGACGATGCTGATCTCGCGCTGCGGTCACTGGGTGATGGTCGAGTATCAGAAGCTCTTCAATGAGCTCACACTGCAGTTCGTCAACGGAGACCTGGGCTAGCCCGTTCGCTGAGACCTATTCGCCGTCGACGATTTTCTCGAGTGACTCGAGGAGGCTCTTGCTGTAGACGCGCCCGGCGAGGCTATCCCGGGTCTTCTTGGCCACGGCGTCCCATTCGGTCCGGTAAGCGGAGGTGTCGACTTCGACCATTCCGCGCTTGACCAACGATGCGTAGGCCCGAGCATCGTCCCTACGCGCCATTACATCACCCGCACGGGCTGCTCGTTCGCTGGTGTCGATGAGCACTTTCTGATCATGTTCGCTCAGCAAGTCGAACTTCTCTTTCTTGATCAGCGAGCCGCCGATGATGATGCCGAAGTTGTCCTTGGCCATGTAGTTGAGTCGCGTGTACCACTGCAGCGCAACGGCAGCGAGAGCCGACGCAGGCACCGTGTCGAGCATGCGTGTCTGCAAGCCACCATACACCTCGGGCACGCCCATGCGCACCGGGTTTGCACCGATCGTGCTGACGTAGCCCGCGAACACGGGGTCGTCTTTCCAGGCCCAAGGCCGCAGGCTCTTGAGGTCGTCCGGCTTTTCGAATTTCTCCATGGAAAAGAGTCGGTTCTTGCCCGCTTCGCCCCAGGCAAGCATCACGAAGCCGGCGTCGTCGAACAGCTTGGAAAAACGATCGCCGAGTTGCTCACGCGCGCGCTCGAGCTGGTCGTATTCGGTGATCAAGCCGGGCGCGGTTAGCACGAGCACCGGCCGGGCGACCATGCCGAGCCCGGTCGTCGTCACGCCTGCCGCGTCCATTTGCCCGGCGCGGACCTTGCGAATGAAGTCTCGCTCGTCGCCCTGGCTACCGCCCGAGTAGAACCTGAGCTCGACCCGGTTCTCGGTTTCCTTCTTCAGGCTCCGGTTCCAAGCCTTCATCAGTTTCATGAATGCCGAGCCGGGCGGCGCTAGCGAAGCAAAGCGAATGATGACCGGTGACGCGGCGTTCGCCTGCGGGGTCGAAACGGCCCCAGGCAAGAGAAACGCTGCGATAGCGAGGGCGGCGACGAAGAGGTGCTTGGCTTTGCTCATGAATCGTTCTCTCGGGAAGGCGCGAGTCTACCGCAATGGCCGGAATGGAACAGGCGGCCCCTTTTTCCACTCTCGCTCTCTCAGACGAACATCCCCCCTTGGGGATTCAGTCAGCACCGCACCTTGGCGCAGGCGAGCCAGCCGCCAGGGCTCTCGAGCCCTTTTCGAGGCCCGAGACGACCTCTTCGTCGGAGGAGCCTCGAATCGTGATGCCTTCGTCAACCAGGCCTCAGGCCGGTGATCAGGTCCCGGAGGTGACCTTCGGGATCTTGTTGTTGGCGTCGCTGAAGAGTCGCGATGGGTGCCAGTTCGGGTCGTCGATTTTGGCGTGCCCGTAGCCTGCCCAACCGTACGGGTGACTTCGCTGGAACTCGTTTGGACTCATCCCCATCGACTGAAGAATGTTCGACAGCCATTGGTTGTACAGAATCCCGCCGTGCCGTTCCTCGTGGAGCTGCGGGTTGTTGGCGTTGTCCCGTACGCGGAGCGCACCGTTCCTATTCCGGAAGTCGAAGTAGTGACCGGTGTTGAAGTATCCGTCGACGCTGCCGGCGGTGATGACCGGAGTCGAGTCCATGTTGTGGGTGACGGGGCCGGACTCCTGGGACCACATGACCAGACCCTTGTCGAGCAACGACGTTCCGTCGCCGGCGTCGATGGAGTCGAGGCGTGCGGCGAGATCGGTGAAGACATCTCGGTAGAAGTTGTTCTTTGCCGAGACCAAAAGGTCTTGCGGATGCTCGCCGCCAGACCAGCTGGACCGCGGCGTCGCAGCACGGTGCGCGACCGGATCGTGCCACTGCTCCCAGTCGACCGTGTAGCTCGAGCTCTGGTGGAACGTGTTCTCGACTCGAACGGTCGCGATCCGGGTCGCGCCGCAAGCGATTGCTGCAGTAAACACGGCGTTGTAGTCCTCGTGCCAGGCCTTCAGGTCCGAGTACACGGGTCTGTACATGTCACCACTGTCGTCGGTGTTTCCGGTGTTGCCTGACTGTGGGTCACAGGCGGCAGCGGTCGTGCCTGCCTTCGCAGCGACAGCGTCCGCCGTGTCAAAGCGACGGGCCAGGTCCGACACCATGTCCATGTGATCGTTGAGACGCGCCTTATCGTTTGAGCTCAAACGACGTGCGTCACCAAACGCGCCCGTGGTCAGCTGATTGAAGTGTTCCACCACCCGATTCAACACGTGCGTCCTGGTCTCACCAGGCATCGGAGTGGGCATCGGAGTGGGGCTCGGCGTAGGCGTAGGCGTCGGCGTGGGCGTCGGCGTGGGCGTGGGCGTAGGCGTAGGCGTAGGCGTAGGCGTGGGCGTAGGCGTAGGCGTGGGCGTAGGCGTAGGCGTGGGCGTGGGCGTCGG
>JBLYYU010000379.1:0-4699 GCA_048550275.1 Polyangiales bacterium | reverse complement strand
CTTCCAGGATCAAGGAGCCGAACTTCTTCTGCTTGGCGTCCTGCTGACGAGCGTGATTTCGCACCAGCGTCAGACCAACCGGGGCGAGTACGGCATTCTCTGCGGGGACTACCCAAAGCTCCTCACCGACCAGTCGAAGATGAGCGAGCAGGTGTACGGGAAGACGCGTCGATGCCTGCCGGAAGTGCTTCGCGAGGCCGGCTACGCGACGGCGTACATCCAGTCCGCGCCGCTCGGCTTCATGTTCAAGGACCAGTTCATGAAGAAGGCGGGGTTCGAGGAATTGAAGGGAGACCCGTGGTTTGAGCGCAGCTACGCGCGAACCGATTGGGGGGTCGACGATAGGTCGTTCTTCGAGCAGTCGATCGAACGCGTGCTCGAGCTCGCGCAGAGCGAGCAGCCGTTTTTTGCGACCTTGTTGACGGTTGGCACGCATCACCCGTTTACGTTTCCGAAAACCGCGACCTTCGAGGGCGCCGAGACCCGCAGAGACCGCGCATTTCGCTGGGCGGACGACGCACTCGCCAACTTCCTCGACGCGCTCGAGGAGCGCGGTGTGCTCGACGATACGGTCGTCATCATCACCTCGGACGAGTCGTCGGGGCTCGCCAAAGCCGCGGACGCGACCCAAAGGCTCCTCTCTCAGAGTTGGTCGTTTGCGATCGTGATGCTGCCCGAGCCACGGGCAACGCGGATCGACACGCTCTACGCGCACGTCGACACGGCGCTGTCCGTCGTCGACCTGCTCGGCCTCGACGGCGAAGCGGAGACGTTCCTGGGCCGGAGCTGGTTTCGCGACTACGAGGCCCCACGCCGGCTCTTTTCGGGAAATACGTACGCGCGGAGCGTGGTGATGTGGGAGCCGTCCGGCGCCGTCTTGGTCTGCGACGAGTCGTTTCGGCACTGCTCGCGTTCGAAGCCGAGTGGCGCCGGGGTGTTTGGGCCGAAGCGAGAGAGCGAGCCCGCGCTGGCCCGAGACCGTCAGCTTCTGGCCGAAGTGGCTCGCTTGAGTCGATCGGGTCGATCCGACTTGGGGCGAGTTGGTGAGGTCGAGCTTCTTGCGGAGCGGGAGGTCTCCGTGCCCGCCGCGGATGGAAAGAAGCTCTTGATCGGAGGCCAGTATCTTCGGGTTCCTGCTGGCGCCACGCTGCGCGTGAATCTCGATCTGGAAGTCATCGGGGAGCCGTCAATCGTCGAGCTACATCAGGACGTGTTTCTCGATGGGTACGAGAAATTCGCCCGAAAAGACTTTCGACTCCGAAACGGTGAGCGCTGGCGCCTCGACTACGAGATCGCGGTTCCAAAAGACTCGAGTCAACTGGTCGTTCAGCTCTACGGAACGACGGTTTCCGGAGAGCGGGCCGCCCTCCGTTTCCACGATGCCAGGCTCAGCATGACGGACGGCTCTGCGAACACGGAGTCCACCGTCGTCATTCGGGACGAGGTCAGTCGCGCGGCTGCTCGCTGAGCTTCAGCCTGCACTGAATTCGCCGGAGCTGCGCCTCCTCCCAGCGCTCGAGCTCGGCGCGAAGCCGTGCGAGCTCCTTCGTGTCCTCGCCTGCCTCCGTTGGAGCAGCATGGTCACCGTGTCCGAGATCTTCGAGAAACCAGGCGTCGGCGCTGCGGTGATGGATGAGGCGGTAAGGGTCGAGGCGGATGGCGCCCTTCGGCTCGTATCCTTTGCTCGAGACGCGAATGCTTCGAAGCCGCCGACGGATGGTGCCCTCGTCGAGCGCGGGGAGGCGGAAGCTGTCGAAGAGCTCACGGCCCCGAACGGGGAACGCCTCGGAGAAGGTGGCTCGTCCGGTCTCGTTCGGGTCGAGCGTGAAGAGGCTCTGGGCGTCGATGTCTGGCGGCGTCGGCAGCCCTAGGAAGTGGAGCACGGTCGGGGCGAGGTCTGCGAGGCTGACACCGACGCGAGGCGCAGAGGGTTCGAAGGCCGCGTGCCAGAGCACCACCGGCACGTCGACCATCCACGCGTCCAAGTACACGTGATGTCCGAAATACGATTGTTCCCCGAGGGCCTCGCCGTGGTCCGAGAAGAAGACGACGAGCGTGTCGTTCAACCAGCCATCGTCTCGCAGGTAGCGCATCAGGCGCCCCAGCTCTGCGTCGAAGGCAGCGACTTCGCTGAGGTACGCGTTCTTCTTGCCGCGGCCGAACGCGAAGGCGGTCTGTGGCTCGTACGGCTCGTGCGGCCCGTAGTAGTGGACCCAGGCCATCAGTGAAGCATCGTCTTCTCGTGCGAGGCGAAGCCGTGCGATCAAGGCATCGGTCGCCGCGGTGTCCCCCGGCACAAAGGTGGTTTCGACCCCAGGGGCGAGAAATTGCTCCACGATGGGCAAGCGGAACCACCTCACCGCGGGCAGGATGGCGACCTGCCGATCGAGGTGTGCGCGGGACAGCGTGAAGACCGTCTCCGGCAGAGAAGGCGAAAGGTAGAGCTCGGCCGGGCTCAGGCCCGTGAAGGCGCTGCCCACGGCGAAGAGCGTCGCAGGATAGGTCGATGTTGCGTTCTCGAACGAAACACCGCGTTCGGCCCAGCGCGCCATCTCTGGCGTCACCGCTTGCCCGTTCACGGTCGAGCCGACGACATCTTTTCGCAACGCGTCGACCGAGATCAGGATCACGTTGCGCCGGTCTTCGCCCATGATTCCAAGCGATTCGGTTTCGACGATGGGCTTAGGATCCGGGCAAGAGGCGCTTTCGCCGAGGCTTGCCTCGCTGCGGAGATGGGGAAGCACGTACAAGCTCGTCAAGGCGCCAGCGCGGCTCTTTGCAACTACCTCGCGCTCTCCCGTGGCGACCCAGGACGACGCGAAACGTGAACCCACGGCGAAGACGGCGCAGAGCACGGCGAGCGCGATCGGAAGAGCGCGCCCTCGGGTGCTTCGAACGAGTAGGTACACGACGGCGCCGCTCAGCAGACCGGCGGGAAACACGAGTTGAGCCATCGTGTAATCGTAGGCGCGGTAGCGTAGGATGGCGGCTGTGAGGACGCCGATGCAGAGGATCGTCAGGGCGACGTAGCCTGTTTTGCGAAGCCATCGCTGGAGCTCCATGCCGCGGACCAGCCAGAGCCAGGCGGCCGAAGAGAGCGCTGCGAGCCCGAAGAGCATGGCGAGTCGGACCAGGGTCCGGCGGCTGTGTTCGATCCACTGGGGCCCGGAGAGAAGGAAATCGGTGTGATTCCAGCCGGCGACTACCGTCAGCGCGACGACAGCCAAGGTCGACGCCGCTCGCAGCGCCTTCCCTGATTCGGAGACCCGGGATGCGCCGCCGAGAACGAGCGCAGTCGGGATCGAGCCGATCAGGGCGAGCCAGGAGAGTTGGGCGAGAAGGCTGAGCGAAACCTGAGCGTGCGGGCCGAGGCTCGAGAGCAGATAGAGCGCGCAGCCCAAGTACGCCGAAGCCCAAAAGGAGAGGTTCGGAACACGGGTGTCAGCGCCCATCGAGCTCTGCGACTTTCCGATGGAGCGACTGCTCGACGCCGACCAGCCGCGACGCCCTCATGGAAGGTTCGAACGAGTTGTGAAAGAGCCGCCAGCCGGGCGTGTACGGGGCGGGCGTCAGGCCCCAGGCCTGTACGTCGCGCGCTTCACTCCGGAGGTCGAGCATGAAGTAGCGCCCGAACTGCCGGTACGGATGTCGCGCGGCGAAGGCGACGCGCTCGCTCTCGTCGAAGGCCTCGGTCGCAGCGATGAAGACCCAGCCGCTGACGCCTTCGTCGTTTGGGATGCGCTCTCGAGGATTCTGAGCCCAGCGATGCGTGACGCGGTCCAGAGTGATGTCGAAGCGCGGTTCGAGACGGCGCTCTTTGAGGCTGGTGTGAAGTTGAACGCCCACGCTGCGGTCGGTCCAGGCCTTGACGCGCTCAGCCAACCGGAGCTCGGGCCTGCCTGAGTCGTAGTCCTCGATCGCTCCACGCACCGGGGCGACAAACCACATCGAGCCACCGACGTAGCGGCCTGCCGGGACGAGCTCCGCGGAGCGAAGCAGCAAGGGAATCAATAAGAGGAGCAGGCTGTAGCTCGCCACGAGGTTCGAGCGGGCGCGTATCCACCGGCCTGCGGCGACGAGGGACACGGCGACCGCGATCGCGACGGCGGGGAGCAGAGGCCAGGCCCAATAAGAATGGATCACGGCGCTCCAACGAAACGTCCCGTAGTGCAGCAGGCCGGCAAAGAAGAACGCGGCTGGAAGCAGGTCCCGTGTTTTTGCGGTACGGCGCGCCAGGCGGCTGATCCACGCGACGGCCCAGGCCGTACAGACTGCGAGAATGGGCACGGTAAACATGAGTGCGGGCACGACGAGCAGGTGAGTTCGGAAACGAGGCCAGGAGAGGGCGCGGCGCGCATTGAACGCGCCTCGGAGCTCATCGAGGTTCCCCGCGGTGAGCTCGACGAGAACGAAGTGCCCGAAGAACAAGACGAGTACCCAGGTGCAGAAGCCGTAGAGCCGCCTCGTGCTCCCCTCGTCCTTTCCTCGACCCTTGGCGGCGAGGAGCGTGGCGCCCCAGTGAACCGCGATCGCAAATGCGATGTAAAACGCAGGCCAGTCCCAGGAGGCTGCGATGGCGAAGCTGCCGAGGAAGATGAGGAAGTCAGCGCCTCGCCAGGCTCCGGCGTCGCTTGCTCGGATGTAGAGGTAGAGCGTCAGAAGGCTCCAGAAGATGAAGCCCGCCGAATGGTTGGCCATG
>JBLYYU010000378.1:0-5471 GCA_048550275.1 Polyangiales bacterium | reverse complement strand
GGCGCTGTGCACGGCGCCCGGCAGCCGGGTGCTCGCGAGCGGCACCAGACCGTCGTTGGGCAGGTCGAGCACTCCGTTCATGTACGCGTTGGTGAGGTCCACCACGCCGATGGTCGCTACCGCCTCGCCAAGCGCCTGCGCCACCCGCTCGCGAATCAACTCGGCGGCCGCAGCGCTCGACGCGGTGAGGACCCGCGGAATGTCGCGCGGAGTCTCGCGGTAGCTCCGGGTGACGATCCGGCTGATTTCCGAGACCAGGCCGGCGTTGAAGATGCTGCTCGCGTACGCGCCGGCGAACCCGGTCACCGAGCCGTTCCCCTCGTACGTCGAATACGCCGTGATGATGGGCACGCGCTTCGCGAGCTTCTCGATGCGAGCTTCGTTGGCCTCCATGTACGCGGCCCGGCGTTTGGTCTTCAGGTCTTCGGCGGACTGCCGGTCGCCGCCAAGCGACTCGAGCAGCAAGCCGTTGAGCGAAGCGGTCGTCGAGTCTGCAATCGGCGAACCGTAAAACGGAGCCTGCAACGCGACCCAGCCGACGACGGGCTTGCCCCAGAGCTCCGGGGCGTGAATCAGCGCTTCGAGCGTGTCGAGACCGCCCTTGCTGTGCGAGACGATGACCACTCGCTTCTTCGTCCTGCGCAAGACCGCGCGAATCGCGGCGGCGTTGTCCTGAACGCTTCGGCCGGTCCCAAACGCCTTAGACGCGTCCGCCATGTTCCGATACGCCACGCCCTCGGCGTCGAAGAAACGCATCTGCGAATAGAACGTCTCGAAGCCGCCCTCCTCGAGTGGCAGCTCGACCCGTGGCAGGGCGTCCGCGATTGCGTCCCCGACCGGAATGTGGATGCTCTTGTCGAGCGGAAGGTCGATGTGCACGTTCAGCTCGCGCGCCGAATCTCGAAGCGAGGCGTTGACTTCGTCTTCCAGGTGGCGGCTCATTTCCGTGTAGAGCTGGGACATGAACCCGCCGACGAAGAGCACCTCGACGCGCTTGCCAATCCCGCTCAGGTCGACACCGGGTTCGCGTTTCACGTCGGCGTCGGGTTCGCGTTTCACCTGGGCATCGAGTCGCGGCACACCGGCGTCACTCGAAGCCGATTGGCCCGAGCAACCCGCCGAGGCGCCCTTGCAGCCGGCCGCCCCCGCCCCGGCCAGCGACAAAGCCGAGCAAAGCCAAAACGCCAAGCGAGCTTGGCTCGATGTAACCCGTCTCGGATTCACGACGGCGTAGCCTACTAGAGACTATTCAAATAACGAACCGCTTCGCTCGCGGCCGTTCGCAGGCAGGCGTTGGTGTTGACGCGCCTCTTCATGAGGGCTCCTTCGACACGCATTCGCTTCCTCGCCTTGCGGAGGTGCGGAATCGCCTTCTTGTCGCCGAGGGCACGCAGCTTGCCGACGGCGTCCTTGCGTTCTGCACAGTCAGCGCCCTGTTCGAGGTCGAGCAAGTACGAGCCAAGCCGGTCGACCTGGTCCCCGAGGCCCACTTCGTCAGCCACGCTCATCGCTTTTTGGCGCCGTCGTGTGTCCTTCGACGACGAGGCCATGTCGACGAGCTGGTCACCCGCCGTCCAGTCTTGGTTCAGCGCGTAGAGCACACCGAGGAGCTCGATGGCGTCATCGACCACGCCGGGCGCCCGCTTGTCGAGAATGAGGGCGAGATTGGTGCGCATGAGTTTGTCCTTGGCGAGCTTGGGCTCGAGCTGGACCGCTTTTTCGTACGCCGCCAGAGCGAGGATGCTGCGCTGCGCGCTCGCCTGCGCGTGCCCGAGGACCATCTGTGCGTACGGCTCCTCGCGAACTTCTTTGCCGTGGCCGACCAGGTACGCGGCGGCTTCCTTCGGTTTGCCCTGCGCGAGGAGCTCCGCGGCGACTTCGGCTTCGGGGCCGTGAGCCGCGGGGCCGATGGGAAGGAGCGCGCCCTTCGGAAGGTAGTCGGGCCCGCTGCTGCCAAACGCAATCGCAACGGCCGTGAAAGCAATCGCCGCGAGTATCGAAGCCGCAATGACGCGCAGGCTGGGTCTGCGGCCCAGTAGCTTCCGTCGCGGCGCCTTCGCTGCGCCCTGCTCCGGTGGCGTCGCCGACTGACGCGTCTTCTTGAGCTTCGCCTGCTTCTTCTGCTTTGGCTTGGCCTTCGCCTTGGCTTTCGCCTTTTCCTTGCTCTTCGCTTTGAGCTTCGCCTTCGCCTTCGCGGGCTTCTTCTTTTCACCCGAACCGAGGCCCGCTGCCGACACCAACGACTCTCGAAGGCCCCCCGCCACCAAGGACGGAAGCGCGCGAAGCCCGGACTGCCCGCCAGTCTCGTTCGAAAGAATCTGGTCGATGCGCTCGATGTACGCCTTTGCCGTCGGAATCCGCTCGTCTGCGGTCTTGGCGAGGCCGTGGCGGATGAGGGCCTCGACGGCCTCCGGCACCTCGACATCCGGCGCCACGGTTTCGAATCGCGGCACGTCCACCGAAACGTGCATCCTCAGAAGGGTGCCCACGTCGTCGGCGTCGAACGGCGGCTCGCCGGTAATCATCTCGTACAACATGACCGACAACGAGTAGAGGTCCGCGCGGCCGTCGATGGGCAGCGCGTACGCCTGCTCGGGCGCGATGTAGGTCGGCGTCCCGATGGTGACGCCGTGCTGCGTGAGCTTCCCGTCGTTGTTGAGCAGGCCGAGGTTGATGTCCGGATTTTCGTCGTCGTCGAACTTCGCGATTCCGAAGTCGAGGATCTTGGCGAAATCCGGGTCTTCGTCTTGCTCGACGAGAATCACGTTCTCGGGTTTGACGTCCCGGTGAACGATGCCCGCGTCGTGCGCGTATGCGAGCGCGCTGAGCACGTGCCGGCCGATGTGAAGCGCGCGCTGCCAGTCGACGCGGTAGTCGCGCTCGAGCAAGTCGGAGAGCAGCAAGCCGTCGAGCAGCTCGAGCACCATGTAGAAGGTGCCATCGGCGAGCTTGCCGAAGTCCGAGACCTTGACGCAGTTGGGGTGGTCGACACGGCCGATGGCGAAGGCCTCGCGCTCGAAGCGTTTGGTGACCTCGTCGATTTCCCCGACCTCGGGGTGCAGGAGCTTCAGCGCGAGCGGGCGCTGAATCGAAACGTGCTCGGCCAGGTAGACGCAGCCCATCCCGCCGGCGCCGAGCATCCCGGTAATTCGGTAGCGAGCGTCGAGGACGTCGCCAATCCGCGGTGTTTGGTTCTGCGGGGACCCCGGCATCGCGGGCGCGCGGCTTCCCCCTTTTGACGTGCGCACCGCTACAGTATTGCGAAAATCACGGCCCGTTGCCTGCATTGCTGGAAAAAGGGCGCAGGCCCCGCATCCGGCGGAGAACCGCCGCTTCCGCCTGGATGGGCGCGTCATGACATGCGAGATAGCTCACAGGATGGTCAGCCCCTTGCATCGCGCCGTTTCGCTCTACGCCGCCGTATTCGGCCTGCTGCTCGTGACCCGCGCGGGCACCGACGCGCAGATTCCGAAGACGGTCGAGGCTCCTTACGAGGCTCCGTCCGACCAGGCGCTCGTCGTGTTTTCGCGCGGACGGCGGCGGCAGGCGAGCGAGGTCGAGGTCCGGGTGCTCAATCGGGGCGGGCGTTGCATCGCCATGCTCAAGAACGATTGGCACATGGCGGCGCCGCTCTGGCCGGGCAAGCAGATGCTGATGGTCGTCACGGGGACCGCCCCGCCGACGGTTCAGCTGATGCAGGTGAAGCTCAGCGCGGGCAAGACCTACGTGGTCAAGCTGCGCACCCGGGTGAGCTCCAAGAACCCCATCGAAGTCGAAGTAGTCCGGCGCGCCGACCAGCCGCTCGAAGCGTTCCCCGCCAACGTTCGCGAGCTGGTTCCCGCCAAGCCCGATTTACGCAAGTGCACCGAGTGGGTTTCGTGGAAGCGCGGGAAAATCGAATCGCGGGCCGAGCGGGTCAAAGCCGATTGGGACGAGGCGAGCGACGAGCACATCGAGACGCACACGGTACGCCGCAGCGACGGTTGGACGGCCGCCGAGGTTCGGGGCGACTTAGCCCAAGAGCCCTGAATCATGAGCTAATTCACCCATTCGGGCAGTAGAACGGCCGTCTAATCCTTGCGGCACGGTCCGGGCCTGGGCTATGGAAGAGGCGCGTTGGTCACTCACGACCGACTCAGTGGGGTTAGGGCAAGCGATGTTGGGGCGTCGGCACCTTTGGAAGGTGTCTCCGGCTCGGCAGAGATTTGTTCCATGTGAGTGCCGCGAATATGGAGGAACCTGTGAAATCTAAGCAATTGACGATGGCCCTGGTGGCCGCCCTCATGGTCGTGACTGGAATGCTCGGCTGTAAAAAGGACGACACGGCGGTCAAAGCTCTCCAAGAGCTGACCAACGAGCAGTCCAGCAATCTCGAGGCGCAGAACAAAGAGCTCGCCAACCTCGCCGAGGAAATCGAGAACTGTCAGGCCGAGGTCGCCAAGACCAAAGGCGAAGCCGCGGTCATCAAGACGAAGGACGTGACCGTCGAGACACCCGAGCTGGTCGGTGAAGCGAGCGTCGAGGCGCTCGAAGCGCTCAAGGCCGCCATCGCGGAGACCGCAAAGAAGCAAGCTGACGCGCTCAGCGACCTGAAGGCCGCGCAGGAAGCCTGTGCAGCAGACCTGGAAGCCGCCAAGGGAGCCGCCGAAGCGGAGCTCGCCAACGCCGCTGCCGAGGCTGAAGCTGCTGCCGCCGCGGAGGCTGAAGCCGCCGCCAAGGCTGCCGAAGAAGCCGCCCGTAAAAAGAAGGCCGCCGCGGCTCGCCGCGCGAAGAGCAAGAAGCCGACCGCCGTCAAACAGGCCGAGGAAGAGGGCAAGCCCACTCAGGGCGTGCGTAGCCGTTACTAATGTTGCTGGATGAGAAGAAGGATAGACAAATGACGAGAATTATCTTCACGATTGCATTCGCTGCGGCCCTTGCCATGGGTTGCGAATCCACCGACACCATGGGCGGCGGCGGAGACGGCGGCTCTGGCGGCGAAGGCGGCATGGGCGGCGAAGGCGGCAGCATCGGCCCGCTCACCTGGGTCAGCTCGGACATCATGATTGTCGGCGAGGACGAGTGCATGTTCTTCCTCGAGAGCGAGTCTCTGACATTCGAGATGACCATCGAGGGCAGCAATCTCACCATCGCCACACAGCTCGGTGACAGCCCGGACTCGATCCTCTCGGCTTCAACCGACAGCTACGCACCGACGGACGACGAAGTGTCCGTGTTCGGCAGCATCGACAACAGCAACTTCGACCCCTGCATCGTCCAGCTCGACGACGCATTCCAACTCGGCCTCGACGACCCGGATGTCAGCATCGACCAGAACGACACGCTCTCGGTCGTCTGGAACCACGTCGAAGAGGAGCTCAGCACCGACGAGTGCGAGGGAATCTGGTTCAACGTCCTCCCCTGCGCGGGCGAGGCGACGATGACCCTCACGCAGCAAGCCGCAGAATAAGCGTCGGCACGACTAGCGCTGG
>JBLYYU010000377.1:0-8046 GCA_048550275.1 Polyangiales bacterium | reverse complement strand
ATGCGATGACGGAGGGCGTCCTGGCAGACGAGGTGAACGACGACGCGCGGGAGGTCGCCAGGTCGGCGGTGCTCTACGAGGACGATGCCTACGTCTTCGCCGCGGAGAGCGAGACGGCGCTCCTGGCCTGGGCCGATCAGCCGCTCGATTCGCCGCCAGTCTTGCTGGCAGAGAAGGGCCCTCGCCGAGGGGGGAGCGTTTCCGCCGGTAACTGCACGCAATCCATCGATTTTTCGCTTCCGAATCCGCCACCCCTCTTGCATTAGCAAGAAAGTGTGGCTATTCTTGCTCTTGAAAGGAGCCGGAATGTCGGTTGCAGCGTCCATTCTCCCCGATGAAGCCGCCGTGGTGAGCAAGGCCCTGATGCGTGCGGCTGAGGCGCTCGGGCTTTCGTCTTCGGAGCTGGCGCAGATCATCGGGACCAGTGAGGCGACCTTGTCGCGGATTCGGAACCAGAAACGAGGGCCGATTCCGCTCGGCAGCAAAGAGGGGGAGTTGGCGCTCTTGTTCTTGCGGGTGTTCCGGAGCCTCGACGCTTTGGTCGGTGGCAACGAAGCACACGCGAAGGCCTGGCTTCACGCCGAGAACCATCACCTGGGCGGCGTTCCGCTTGGGCGCATGAAAAAGATCGAGGGGCTGGTCGATGTCGCCGAGTATCTGGACGCGATGCGCGGAACGATTTGAGGCGCTGCGGCTTGCAGGGCCGGCGTGGCGTGCCGTTGAATCGCAGCATGTGACGTCGACGCGAAAGCTGGTCGACTCCGACGACGAGCAGCAGGTGCTCGAAGCACTGATCGACGACGCGAAGCCGCCTTGGCCGCTGGGGCGTCGTTTCGTTGGGCTTCACTACTTGTTGGCGACGCCGTTTCGGCATCCGCCGCTTCGCTACGGTTCGCGTTTCGGGACGCGTCGGGAACGCGGCATCTTCTACTGCGCCGAGGCGCAGGCGACCGTCTTCGCGGAGAAGGCGTACTACGTGTTGCTGTTTCTCGAAGGGACGGAGGCGGCTCTCGAGCCGTTGACCCGGCCGCTCACGGTGTTCCAGGTTCGTATCTCGACGAAGAAGGGGGCAGACCTGATGGTGCCACCCTTTGACGAGTACGCTGCGCAAATCTCGTCCCCGAGCAGCTATGCGGATTCACAGCCCTTGGGTGCGGAGATGCGGGAGGCCGGGGTTGCTGCGTTTCGGTTCGCGTCTGCGCGCGACCCTGCAGGCGGGGCCAACCTCGGGCTGATCGAGCCGGTGTTCAGCACGAAGAAGCCCGTCAACGCCGAGCAGTGGATCTGCACGGCGACGCGGGGGCGAGTGGAGCTCAAGCCGGGCCCCGCGGTGATGCGGTCGCGAACGAGCTTCGCGCGCGAGCTGTTCGAGCTCGATGGCGTCTTGCCGACGCCGGGGGTCGAGGCCTGAGGCGTCGCTCCGAACCTGAGCAGCTAGGGGTCGCGCTCGTGCAGGATAGGGCTGGTGTGAAGGATCACGCCCACGCTGAGCACCCAGCTGTCTGCGGCGGGGATGGTGTTGGTCCCGCTGGGCGGGTTGATGTAGACGAAGGGGTTCCAACCGAAGCGGGCGAAGACGTCGATCATGACCATCTCTTTGACGACGTGCGTATAGCCGCCTCCGATGCCGAGTGGGACGAAGACTTGGTTGCGGTCGACCGGGAAAGCGAGGTTGGAGTCCCGGTAGCTGCCGCCCGTCAGATTGCGTGCGAGGTTCTGAAACGAGAAGCCGCTCTCGCCGAAGATAAAACCCGCGGGAGTGATGTTGTACGTCGCCTTGAGCGGAACCTCGACATTCAGGCCTGCGCCGTTCGAAAGGATGACGAGCTCCACGCCGGTGTCCACTGTGAACGCGTCGCGGATGCGGATGCGTGTGGGCATGCCTAGGGTTACCGCGAGGTTGGTCCAAGACGGGATGGTGAGGACGAAGTCGGCAGCCATCTCGAAGTAGTCTTTTTTCAGAAAGCTGTAGCGTACGTAGAGAGGCATGTCCCCGAAGCTGCCGCGCGGCGCGACGACAATCGGGAAAATGCCCTGGCCCGTGATCGGCGTGGTCGAACCGAGGCGATAGTTGCTGACACCGACTTCGAGGTTGTCGAAAATGGAGAACGCGGCGCCGAAGTCGATCGAGACGAGAGGAGCACCGCTGGCCCTGCCGCTCGTGTTGTTGGGAATGGCGCGCTTGACGTCGACCATCATGGTGCCGCGGATCATGAACTTGTTCATCGTGAGCGGGCGGGCGGCGTAGGCTTTGGGGTAGTGCCAGCCTGGCGCCGCGGTCTCGATGACGGCTTCGCCCACGGTCGTCTGCTCGATGAGGGCTTCGCGCTCGACCGGTTCCGGCTCGTTGCCCGGCTTTTCCTCGGCTCGCGCCTGCGCGGCGGCGAGCCCGAATATGAGCACGAGTCCCGTCAGGATTGAACGAGCCATACCGGGCGGAGGCTAACACCGTTGACGGCTGGATGGCACCGGGCTACCAATGCGTGCCGCGAACTTCACCAATGCGGCAATCATGGAGTGTGAGATGCGAATTAGTGACTTGGCTTTGGTTCTGGGCGCGATGGTTGCGCTCATCGGTTGTGGCGGCGACAGCGAGGGTGGCTCGGCGGGTTCTGGGGGCTCCGGCGGTACGGACGCGCCGAGCTTCGAGGAAGTCTACGACCAGGGGCTCACGCGCTACGTCGGCGAGTTTGAACCGGCAAACGAGCCCACGGCCGACGAGGGCGGCATCAAGACCCACCAGTTCGCCGTACCCGAGGACCTCGATGCCGAGCCGCGCGGGCCGATTTGTCTTCGCGGGACCGAGTACACGGTCGACACGCGCGAGGGTAGCTCCGACGAGCTCGTGATCTTCTTGCAGGGCGGCGGCGCGTGCTGGGAGGACTTCTGTTCCGCATTTGCCGACACGAACTCGCTTCGAGATCTCGGTGGGGGCATTCTCAATCCCGAGGCCGCTGGCAATCCGGTGGCCGACTGGGATGTGGTGTACTTGCCCTACTGCGACGGTTCGCTGTTCGCCGGCGACGTGGACCGAGTGCTTCCATTCGGCCCCACGGAGGACTCCGAAGAAGAGATGGGCATGGCCTATCAGCGCGGTCTACAGAACCTGAGCGCCGCACTCGACGTCGCGCTCGCGGAATTTCCGAATCCCAGCCGGATCCTTCTGACCGGTGTCAGCGGCGGTGCGTTCGGAACCATTCCGGCGCTGCCCTTGGTGCGGTACTACTACCCGGAAACCGAGATCCTCATCTTCAATGATTCCGGTGTGGGGGTGGCCAAAGAGGGCGAACCAGACTTCATCGACGAAACCCTGCTAGCCGGTTGGAATGCGGACTCGATGGTGCCGGAGTCGTGCACCGATTGCACGAGCAACGGTCACGCGACGCGGCTGATCGAATGGCAGCTCGAAGCGGACGACAATTTCACGATGAGCGCGTTGAGCTTCAGCGCGGACGGGGTGATCTCCGTGACCTTCTTGATGATCAATCCCGCGCGCTTCACCACTTCGCTTTTGGCGGAAACGGAGCGGACCACCATGCTGTTCGAGGACCGCTACAAGCGCTTCATCCCTGAAGGCGGCGCACACACGACCTTGCTTCGCGAGACGTCCGACGGGGGCGGCGGGGGCATTCAAATCGGCAGTCTCGAGACCGAGATCGGCGGCGTGACCGTCCTCGATTGGTTCACCGCGATGATCGAGGGCACCGACGACTGGGTCGACCTGGTCGACGAAAGCCTCGAGTAGGCGGGGCGGACCGAAAAAGCCGGGACGGGAGCGACTTCTCAGTTCGTCGTTGACCTCTCCTGCGTTCTTCGGCAAACTAGAACACGTTCTACTTCTCCTTTTGACCCTCGGAGAAGGGGGTTGGTCCCCCTTTTTCGAGGGCTTATCGGTTCGGGTGTTTGCATGAAGACTGAGATTTGTGAGCGACTGGGGATCGAGTTTCCCATCTTCGCGTTCAGCCATTGCCGCGACGTCGTGGCTGCTGTGAGCCGGGCCGGCGGGCTCGGGGTGTTGGGGGCTGTGGCCTATAGCCCGGAGCAGCTCGAGCTCGAGCTCAAGTGGATCGACGAGCACGTGGACGGCAAGCCGTACGGCGTCGACACCGTCATCCCGGCCAAGTACATCGGCAAGGACCAGGGCGACATCACCAAAGAACAGCTCGACGAGATGATCACGCCCGCACATCGGAAGTGGATCAACGACCTGCTCGATCGCAATGGTGTGCCGCCGCTTCCGGACGACGTCGAACAGATCGAGGGCCTGCTCGGCTGGTCGGCCTCCGGTGGGCGCGCGCACTTCGAGGTGGCGATGAATCATCCAATCGCGCTCATCGCGAACGCGCTCGGGCCGCCTCCCGAAGACATCATCAGCCAAGCACACGACAAGGGGGTCCTGGTCGCGGCGCTTTGCGGGACCGTGCGGCAGGCGATCAAGCAGAAGAACGCAGGTGTCGACATCGTCATTGCATCCGGGTACGAAGCGGGCGGTCACACCGGCGAGATCGGGTCGATGGTGCTCTTGCCTCAGGTGGTCGACGCGGTTGCGCCGACGCCGGTGCTCGGTGCGGGCGGGATCGGTTCGGGCCGTCAGATGGCAGCGGCCATGGCGATGGGCGCCGCCGGGGTCTGGACCGGCTCGATCTGGCTTACGACCGAGGAGTCCGACTCGATTCCGTCGCTCGTCGACAAGTTGCTCGAGGCAGACTCGACCGAAACGATTCGGTCCCGCTGCATCAGCGGCAAACCGGCCCGCCAGCTCAAAACCGCCTACACACGCGCTTGGGACGAGGACCCGGACTGCCCGGGCTACCTTCCGATGCCGCTTCAGTTCATGGCCACGGCGGAGGCGACGCAGCGGATCACCCGATTCGCGCAGACTGGGGCGGACGATTCAGCGACGTTGCTCGGGACGCCGGTGGGTCAGGTCGTCGGCCAGATGAACACCCGCAAGTCAGCCCGGCAGGTCGTCGAAGAGATGGTTAGCGAATACATCGACGCGGCGGAGCGGATCTCGGGTCTGCTCTCGGACGACTAAGCGGACGCCGGGTCCGCGAACTGGGTCACTTGCACTGGCGGCTCACGTCGCGGGCTCGGGCGGCGTAGCGTCCGTTGCGATTCGCTCGGAGGTAGCGCGCGGCCATGGCGCAGCCTTCTTCGGTCGGACCGAGGAGGACCGCCAAGCGGCCGGCGGCTACCGGCATCGACAGCGTAGCGTTCGCTGCCTCGCGGAGCGGCTCTTCCGCTGAGCGTTCGCGGTCTTCTTCGATGTCGGCGCGCAGAAGGTGCACGTCGGCGTCGTCGGGCTTGATCGCCAGGGCTTGCTTGGCGTAGCGGACCGCCAGGCCCCGCTTCTCGTTTGCCAGCGCCAGGCGCGCCCGGACGACGAGCTCCAGGACTTGGACCTCGGGAGAGGCTTCGAGCCGATTGCCTTCGGCGTCGATGGCTTCGAGCGCGCGCTCGAGGGAATTCTCGGCGCCCAGGGTTCGGCGGCCGTACAGCTGCGCGAGGGCGAGCGCGGTTTCGGTGAGGCGGGCGTTGGCGCCGTCGCGCTTCGCCTGTTGGTAGTAGCTTCCGGCGCGCGTGTAGTCTTCGGCTTGGAGGGCGACACGTGCACCGGCGAGTCGAAGGGCGACGTTGTTTTTGTGACGATTGACGGCGTTGCGCATGGTGATGGCGCCGCCCTGGCCGGCGGCCGTGAGGACCAAGTAGCGCACGCGTTGCTCGTCCGCGCGGAGGTCGCGCACTTTCGCGTCGTCCATCTGCTTGATGATCTCGGCGGCGCGCGTGTAGTTCTCGGTGTCGATTAGGAGCGTTACGAAACCGGAAAGGGCGCGCGGCTGGGCGGGGTCGAGTTGGAGCGCCTTTTCGTAGCTCGCCTGTGCATCGTCGCGCGAGCCGACGCCGCGGGCCGCATCGCCTCGAAGTGCATACAGGCTCGCGTCACCGGGGCTGAGCTCTACAGCTCGATCGAGCTCGCCGACGGCCTCTGCGGCCTTGCCCTTCGCCAAGAGGACGCGCGCCTGGCTCCCGTGCGCCCATCCCTCGTTCTCGAATTTGGCGAGTGCGGCGGAGGTCACCTTCTCGGCGTCCGCGACCCGGCCGGCGTCGATGTATGCGCGCGCCGCGCTGTCGACGAGCGCGAGATGGCTTGGCGCGGCGGCGAGGCCGGCTTCGAGCACGGTGATCGCGCCTTCGGAATCTCCAGCTTCCACGAGCGAGCGTGCGAGCGCGGCGGACGCGGCCGTTCCCCACTGCGAATCTTTCGCTGCTTGCTCGTAGAGGGACAGCGCGCGCTTTCGTTCGGCGGCGCGTGGTGATGCCTGCAGCAACTCCGCGATGACGAGTGCGCGGAAGGCGGGTTCAGCCTCATTTTCGGGGCCAAAACCCGCGCCGCTCAGGGTCGCGAGGCCAGCGCGCATGTCGCCGCTTTGGGCGTACCACCAGGCGAGGACGTGTGCGCGGGTGAACAAGTCTGTTGACGGCCCGCTCGTTAGACGCTTCAGAAGCCGTTTCGCGTCGCTAGTTCTTCCGAGCGCCAGGAACAGTTGGGCGGTGCCAACGAGGAGAGGCTCGTCGACCCGGAGCTCGGAGGCGGCCGCAGCGCGCGCGTAGTCGTACGCCGCCCCGACCTCGCCGCTTCGGTATGCGAGAACACCTTTGATCAACTCTGCCCAGGCACGATGAACCGGTGCGGCGTCGTCGTCCTCACTTACGCCCGTGGCGAGCTCGAGCGCCTCGTCTGCGGAGCCTTGCTGAAACCCGAGGATCCGAGCGCGAGCGATCTTCGTCGCCGGGGTTTCCTTGGTCACCGAGTCGAGCACGGCGAGACCGGCTTCAGGGCTCTCGACGTGCGCCTTGATGCGAGCGAGCAGAGCCGCCGGTTCAGGCGCGCCCGGCCGCGAGCTGACGACGTTCTCGGCGTCGGGGAGCGCTCGCGCCCACTGGCCTCGGGCGACGGCTGTCAGCGCGCGTCCGAGGAGGAAGGCGTCGGCCTGATCGGAGTACTTGGCGGGCCTCTCGGCCTCCCCGTGCGCCGCGCGCGCATCACCTTCGGCAAGGAACGCATAGATCTTCGCGATTCGTTGGTCGGGGTCGTTCTGTTTCGGCGATTCAGCGAGCAGGGATTCAGCTTTCTCGAGCTTTGCAGCGTCGCCGCCGAGTGCGCCGGTTGCCAGCAGGCGAGCACGAACGGCGTCGTTTGGATCGTCGCGGAGAAGGGCGAGCGCCCCGTCGACCGTGTTCGGGCTGGCGTCGTCGATGACCTCGTCGAGCGAGGACGCCAGACGCGCCGCGTGAATCCAGCCGAGGATCGTGTGAACGATGAAGAAGAAGATCAGCGCTGCGATCGCCGCGGCGATCAGTCGCCGGATGCGCCGCTTGAGCGCTTCCTCCGGCGGCAGCACGATCTTGTTCACCGGCGAAATCGACGGTGTGGCGTTCTCGACCTTGAACAGATCGGACGGTTCTCTACGCGAGCTCGAGTCCTTTTCGGCCACCGTGCATCCCTCCCCGATGTAGTGCGCCCCTGAGGGGGTATTGTCGCGTCAATCGGGTCGATGACGCAAGTCCACGGGGCAGCGCGGAACTCAGAGCAGGAACGGGACGATCGCGCGCCGGCTTTTTGGGTAATCGCCGAAGTGCTCGAGATACCAGCGGTGGTTGGAAAATGCGCGTGGAATGAGGTTGGTCGCAGTAAACCAGGCGAAGACCCAGGCCGGGACGGTCCAGGCCGCCAAGGCGAAGCCGACCCATTCGACGATTTCGCCGAAATAGTTGGGGCTCGAAATCCAGCGGTAGAAGCCACCGTGCGGGATCTTGTAGCCGGTTTCGCCAGGTTTCCGGAGGTTCATCAGGATTGCATCGGACTGCTGATTGATGAAGTAGCCGGCCCCGAAAACGAAAACCCCGCAGATGAACCGGGGGTCGAGGAGCCAGGCTGTGCTTAGAAGGTGCGGAGCGAGCTCGGTGATTGCAAAGGCGTTGGTCGAGCCGTTGGCCGCGTTGAACAAGAACGCCAGGAGGCCGGTGAAGATGGGCTTCTGT
>JBLYYU010000376.1:0-3942 GCA_048550275.1 Polyangiales bacterium | reverse complement strand
GCAGCGGCGGCACGGCCGGCAGCGGCGGCACGGCCATGGGCATCTCGTTCGCCACGGGCATTCAGCCGTACTTCGAAGCGGATCAGGCAAACTGTGTGCGCTGCCATAGCGGTGGCAGCGGCCCAGCGGGCGTCAACCTGGACAGCTACACAGGCATCCTGTCAGCCGATCCCTCAGTTGCCCTCACGCAACAGCTCAACGCGAACCACTTCGACGGCCCCGACGATGCGGGCTTCGTCCTGATTCTCAATCAGTGGAGCGACGAAGGCGCGCTCAACAATTAGGCCGCTGAAACCCGAATAGGGACCCGAGTCCGCTTGCTACGGGGTCCCGCGGCGAAACGAAGGGAGAGCTCGGGCTCGCTCCCTTCGTACTCTTATTTTGGGAGCACGGTTTGGAGAGAGTCGGAATGGCACGCACCAGCGTCAGCTCATTGACCGATGAGCGCGGCTTCCCGACCTCGCGCCGAATCGGGCCACCACCCCATCGTGTACGAGCAGCATCGCCTCTGGATCTTCCGGATCTTCCTTCGAGGCAGGAACTCAGCAGAGCCAGTTTCGCCGGTTGGCCTGAACAGACGCACCGCGGTTTTGCGACCGAGCCCATGCAAGCATGATGTGATGGTGTTGAAACATACGATTCTCGTTGGGCTCTTCGCGTTCGCGGGGGGATGCGGAGACGGCGGTGCGACCGAGGCCGACCGGCTCGGGGTCGGCGCTGAGTGCACCGCATCGGCCGGGTGCGACACCGTGGACGACATCGAGCTCGAGTGCTTGACCCAGTTCACGGGTGGCTACTGCGGGCTTGCCGGGTGCGACGGGGATGTCGATTGTCCGCAAGGCTCGGCATGCGTGACCCACGACGACGGAAACAACTACTGCTTTCGTCTCTGCGTAGACAAGCCGGACTGCAACCGCAATCGTTCACCTGAAAACGAGGCAAACTGCGTCGGAAGCATCACGTTCGTCGACCCACGAAATGAGCGCAAGGCCTGTGAGCCACCCTCGTCGGGGGACTGAGCCCCGCCCCCCTCCGAGGTGTCCTGTGGGATGTGGAAGGCTGGGTTGAAGGTGTCGTGTCCGCCCTGCCTTTGCCGAAAACCTGAAAACGCTACTAGTTGCCCCCTGCGCTTGGCACCGGAATGTCCGACCCGAATCGCTCGTTGATCTCTTCGTAGATCGGTCCGACTACGTCCGGAAAGGCTTCAGCGCCCCCACGCACGAAATCGGATAGCGGCACCATCTTGCTCGTATCCGCCGCTTGCTTTTCCTTCCGCGGAGCGGGCGGCCAAATCGCTTCGTCCACGGCAGACATGCGCACGCGAACATCGTCGGCGGTGACGTTGAAGACCATGTAGTCCTCCGCGAGGGCCAGCGGGCCAGCGTAGGTCTTCCGCACCCGGGCGTACGCTTCGATTCCGGTGTCGAAGTCGTTTTGGAAGTGGTACCCAACGGCGAGGCGGGGCTTCGTCAGCGACATGACCTTCCCAAACTGCTCTGGCGACGTATGTGCCTGGGTGCCCACCGCGAGAGCCTCGGCCGGCGTGAACCCTTGCTTCGTAACGAGGAGAGACGTCGACAAGAAGCATTCGTGGATCGAAATGTCCGCGCCCTTGGTGTGCGCCATCCACCACTTGTTGGGATAGGTGTCGCTCGAGTACGCGAGCTTGAGTCCGTTCCACTCGAGGGTGAAGCTCACGGCGCCGTCTATTCCATGAATCGCCGGGAAGCTCCGGATCACTACGCCGTTCTCGTCGAAGATGACTTCGTTGACCGCGTCATACGGGAACTCGTGAACCTCGAGGACGCCGCCACGAAAGTCGATGAAGCCCTCCCGGGTTGCGATGTCCCAGACGTACATCTCCTGCATCCGGTCCATGGCATACTTCGTTCCGTACTCGGGCGTCGCGCCACTGGGACCCCAGATTCGCAGCGGCGTCAGGCGATTCATCGTGGTCCCACCCAGCCAGAAGCTGGCGAGGTCGCCGTAGTGGTCGACGTGGAGGTGGCCGATGAAGACTTTGTCGATCTCATCGTAGGGAATCTTCTGGGCGGCGATCCGCTCGTGACACCCGGCGCCGATGTCGAACAGAAACTTGTCGCCGTTACCAAGCTCGACGAGCCAGCAGGCGGCGGCTTGTTTGGGACGTGGGCTCGGCATGCCGGTCCCCAGCGCCACGACGCGCATTTCGTCCGGTGCGAGCTTCTCGGTGCTGGGATAGTACACATCGATGTCTGGCGACTCGGCGGCAACCTCGGTTCCGCTGTGACCGAGCGCGAACAAGCCGCCTACGGAAGCGGCCGCTCCCAGTAGAAACGCGACGGCCAATCCCACTACGAGCTGATTCCTGGTCATGCTGATCTCCTCTTCGCTCGGCGTAAGTTCAATCTCGTGTTCCTCACCAGGGGGAGCGCCTGCTTCCAAGATGACAGTGGCGTCTCGGGCAATTCTCGGGGAGAATCGGGTCAATCGGCTTCTGCGTGACCCAGGAGAGATCGATGCCGGCGAGCGGAGCGAACGTAGTCAATGTTGCCGACGGAGAGCATCAGGAATCGTTCAGCAGGGCCCAAGCCCTCCGAAGCGCCTAGCCTCTCGCTGGACGCGAGTTTCACGGAGATCGAGGCCTGCGCCGAAGCCAGCGGTTGGGATCTGGAGCTCCGACAGCTCAGCGCCGGCCGATTGCGCGGCAGGGTCCGGCTATTGGGCGGAGCCCAGTTCACCGCAATGAAGGTCGACCTGAACCAGGTCTATCACCAAATCGGCCAAGTGTTGCCAGGCCACCTGGCCTTCGGCCTTCCCGATCCCTCGTGCGGCGAGTTCGTTTGGTGCGGCTCCACCGTCCGGGGCGGCGGGCTCCTCAACTTCAATCAGGCAGCCGGATTCGAAGGGACGAGCGGCAGGTCGTTCTCAGGTCGCGTGCTCTTGTTCGAGCGCGAGTCCCTCGAAGCACTGGCCGAGACCCTCGCCCTTCGGGTCGACCTCGACGACCTCCCCCGCTGCGGCGGTACCCTAGCCATCGCGAGCGAGGAAACGGCGCACCTGCGTGCTCAGTATGATCTGGCGTTTCGGCTGGCGTCGGAACCTCGGCCGGCCGGCTTGGTCGAGGCCCCGCCATTGCCGGAGAACGGAGGCGCCGAATCCATACTGCGGCTAATCGCCCCGTTCTCGGGGGAACGGCCCAACAGCGTTCAACCCGTCCGACGCGCTGCCCTGCGGCGCGCGCTGGAAGTCCTCGATGCTCGGGAGAACTACCCCATCACCGTGGCGAGGCTCTGCGCGCTCGTCGGCGTCAGCGCACCATCGCTTTACCGCGCATTTCGGGACGAGTTCGGAGTGAGTCCCAAGCGGTACATCCGGTCCCGAATCCTGTCGGCCGTCCGGAGCGAGTTGCTTGCGGCGAGCCCAGGAACGCAGATCAACGACGTCGCCAATGCCTGGGGCGTTTGGCACATGGGGAAGTTCGCGGCGGACTATCGGAATCTGTTTGGAGAGCTGCCGTCTGAAACGCTCGGCCGCCCACGCGAACGAAAAACGGCCCCGCAAAGCGGAGCCGTCATCGCCAGATGGAGCGGGAAATGAGATTCGCTTGCGAGTGTACGAGTGCAGCGCGCTGCACGAGTACGGGAGCAGTACGCAGGCGAAGCCGAGTACACTCACGACTTCAACCTTGGCAAAACTTCCCTAGCCCCCAACACCATTTGGGAAATTCAACAACATCAACCACTTAGTGTCCCGTGGCGTTGCGTGCCGTCCCGAGGTGTCCCCTGGAAAGTGGAAGGTTGGGTGGAAGCTTCCGCACGATTGAGAAGTTGTCCCTCGCCCAGGTGCTTGCCGACTCATGACCTAGATCCTCACAACTGGGTATCAACGGGAGCCCGTGCTCGTCATCGTGCCGAGCGCTCGGATCAAAGCGGTCCGCGCGGCCTTGTCGCCTGAGGTGAG
>JBLYYU010000375.1:0-2765 GCA_048550275.1 Polyangiales bacterium | reverse complement strand
CAGGTGAAGCTCCGGCTCTAGCCGCGCCAAATTCGCCAACTCACGGCCTCGAGGTCGAGGCGGCGCGGATTTCCTCCACCGCTTCGCGGAGCGCGTCTCGGAGCGGCATGTAACCCATCCCGAGCTCTTGCTGCGCCCGGCTTCCGTCGAAGATCAGCGAACCGGCTGCGGTGGTCTTGAGGATATCGACGGGAAGGGGGGGCCTGCGCCCCGTCCAACGAGCGAGCCCTTCGAGTAGTCGAGCGAGCGGGATCAAGGCTGCCTCTGGGAGGTTGTGTTTCGGCACCGGAACATCGGCGAGCTCGCCGATCAAGGTGAAGTACTCACGGGTCGAGGCGCGCTCTGTGCCGATCAAATAGCGCCTGCCAATGGTTTCCGGGTTGAGTAGCGCCCGAACGATCGCTTCGGCCGCGTCGCCAACGTGGACGTACGTGTACGTCGTGTCGGCGCCGACCAAGACCGGGAGCCGCTTCTCGACCGCACGCTGGACTTCCATGGTGGGCCGTGGGTCGCCCGCGCCGATGACGGCCGCCAGATGGACGGCCGTGAGGGGGAGGCCTGCTTCCGAATGCATGTTCCAGCCGATTTCGTCAGCGAGATACTTGCTTCGGGCGTAGTCCGACGGGTGCGGCCCCGGCTGGCTCTCCTCGTTGAACGGGATCTGGTCGGGCACGCCAAACGCGAGCGGAGTGCTCACCTGGACCACTTTCTGGAGCCTGGCTCCGAGCGCCGCGCGAAACACGTTTTCGGCGCCGCGGGTATTCAGCTCGTAGTAGAGCTGCCGATTCGGACTCCAGAAGTCTCGGTACCCAGCGAGATTGATGATCCCCCAAGCGCCTTCGACCAGAGGCTGAAGGGAGTCAGGATCGCAGACATCCCCGGTCACGAACGATAGGCTTCCGTCGATGTCATCGAGGGCGTTCGTGTCGCTACCGGGACGGACCAGGCAGCGAACCGCCACGTCAGGCTCAGCCAGCAGTCGCTCGACGACTCGGTGACCGATGAAGCCGGTTGCTCCAGTGATGGCGATTGTACGTTTCAAGCTCTTCATCGCAGGGAGTCTAGGGTCCTATCGCGCTTCGCCAAGCTCGAGTACCGAGCGCGTTGAGGCTCAGGGTTCGATTTCCGTGCCGCGAAAATCGAATACCTTTCCACTGTCCTCTCGATCGAGGCCGTCGATCACTTCAAGCAGGGCCCGCACCGAAGCGCTCGCGGCGAGCAACTGCCCCTTTGGTACATTCTTCTGGAAGGGCTGCGAAAGCTCCGTGTCGACCGTGCCCGGGTGCAAGCCCACGACGATCGCGTGCGGCGCGATTCGGGCGAGCTCGATCGACAAGTTCTTCGTGAACATGTTCTGGGCCGCTTTCGACCCTCGATAGGCGTACCAACCGCCGAGGCGGTTGTCGGAGATGCTTCCCACTCGGGCGGACAAGCTTGCAAACACCGAGCGTCTGTCGTGGCGCAGAAATCCATGGAGGTGTTTTGCGACCAGGAGCGGACCGAAGGCATTGACTTCGAACGCGTGTCGGAGAACCTCCGGTCGAATTTGTGCGAGCTTCTTCTCCGGTCCGAAGTCGGGGCCGTGGAGCACGCCGGACACGTTGGCGATTAGGTGCAGCTCATCCGTCTGCCGGGCCACAACCTCGGCGGCTCGTGCGACGCTCTGTTCGTCACGCACGTCGAGCTCGACCACGACTAGGCGCTCGGGGTTCGAGGCTGCAAGAGCCTGAAGCCCTACGGCCTGGGCAGGCTCTCGGCACGTCGCGATCACGCGGTCATCTCGAGGTGTGAGCAAGAGCTGGCGCACCAGCTCGAGGCCGATTCCGCGGCTTGCGCCCTGTACGAACGAAGTCCTGTCGACCTGCACGTTGACCTCCGAGGATGCCTATGTGCCCTCAGACTCGAACGCCAAGCCTCTGCCCATTATCAACCCTTGAGGCGTAATTTGGAGGAATTGTCCATTCTCTGTCTAAGAAAAGGTTGACAAAACTTAGACAGAACGTAGAACAGGGCCATAGGAGATCGACCATGGATCACGTGACCAACAACTCTTTGCCGGTGTTCGACAAACCGAACGCCTCTTCTGCAATCAAGACATCGAAGGCGCTGTTCTTCGCAGCGGCTGGGATTTCCTTTTGCCTTTCGGTGTGGCTTTGGTTCTCGGGTGACCGCGAGCGGGGGCTCTTCGTCGGCCTTTGGGTTCCGTCCATTCTTTCCGCAGGTGGTCTCCTGCTGACGGGACGTCGCCATGACTGACTTGGATCTCTTGATAGCTGGGGCCATGGTCTCCTTCATCACCGCGGCCGGCGCGTACATCGCGATTCGGAGACGTGCGAACGAGTCACCCGTGAGCGCCTACGAACACCGAGACCTGGGCCAAGCGGCTCCCGCGGCGAACCAGCCGAGAATCGAGCTTCGCTGATGCGCACAGCCGCCCACAGTACGCCCGCCCGCGGTTTTCGCTCCGAGCCCACCCGCGCCAGAAGCGAATGGACGGCTTTGTTGGACATGGTTCCCGCTGGATTCGACCTGATGTCTCCGGCGAGCATCGCGCGCCAAGGTTTGGAGATGGTGTCGAACGCGACGAACACGAAGCGTTACCTGAATCTTCTGACCGAGGCGCAGCAGACGCTTCGCGAGGCGCGCATCCCGGTGCTCGTCCGAGATCATCAAGCCCAGAGCCAGCTCTTGGCGCCCACTGACCTAAAGCGGGCGCAACGCCGCTGGCTGGGGCAAGTTACCCTCGAGCTCTACTTCACCCAGCT
>JBLYYU010000374.1:0-4256 GCA_048550275.1 Polyangiales bacterium | reverse complement strand
GTGCTGCTCGGAATGCACGACCGCTGCCGTGCCGTTGCTGACCACGACCTCGACTCGGTTTGGGACCTTGCGGAGGGGCTCGAGCGTGACGGTTTGCGTGACCAGCGCCCCGTCGGCGCCTCGGTGGACGACTGCTGCTTGGTCACCGGCCACGACGAACCAGGTGTCGCGCGTTTCGTCTTGGGCCAGAGCGGTCGGCCCCACGAGCCCTTGGAGCGCCTCTGCATCGAGGAGCTCGTTGCAGAACCCTTCGCCGCGACATTGCAGCGTGGTGCCAGAGAGCTCACTCAAGCGAGGCGCCCCGTCTTGAAGGTACGAGACGCCCGGCCCGCCACCGGCCAAGGCGATGCCCGGAGCTTCGCCACGTGCGACGTCGATGTCGAGCAGGAGGGAGCCGTCGTCGAGAAGCCAGCCGGTGCGCAGCTTGTCGCTCTGCTTCCAGATCACGAAGAAGCCCGCGGCGTCGAACTCGGTGAACAGGGGAATTCCTGGGGCGAGGACTGGCTCTTCGGTGAGCCCGAGCAGGCCCTCGCCGGCGAACGGCGAGAGCGCGAAGGTGACCACGTCGCGGTACCCGACGAAGCGAGCGGGCGAGGCCACTACGCGTGGATGGAGGGGCGGGGTGTAGGCCCCGATGGTTCGGCCTTGCTTCCAGTCTGCGTGAAGCTCCTGCGCGCTCAGCACGATCGGCGCGAAACCAGAATCCACACGGACATCGAGCACGTGGTAGGTGTACTGACCTAGGCCGATGAGCACGCGGTCGCCGGCCGCTTGGGAGGTCATGAACGCGATCGATTCGGTGTTGGAGTCGACCGAGTGGGAAGCGCCGCTTGGCTCGCCGTGGACATCGTAGGTCTCGACGCGAACCAGGTCGCCCATCGCGCGTGCGACGGCAAAGCCGCCCTCGACTGCTGCGACGGTCGCGTGGCCGCCGAACAATTCGCTCTTCGTCGCCAAGACGCCCTCGTCGATGAGGCCGTCGCAGTCGTTGTCGACGCCGTCGCAGACCTCGTCCGGGCCGTTGTCCGGCGTGCCGTCGCAGTCGTTGTCTTTTTCGTCGCAGACCTCGGCGCTGGGCCCGACCCCGCCTTCACAGACAACGCCGTCGCCGCCCGCAGCGCAGACCCAGACGCCCTCGGCGCACTCGCCTTCGCTTTCGCCACAGGGTTCGCCGAGGTTCGGCCAGTCTTCGTCGACCTCGGTGTCGCCGTCGTTGTCGGCCCCATCGCAGAGCTCGGGCCCGGCGACCGGGTCGAGCTTCAAGCAGACACCTTCGACGGCGCTCAGTGGTTCGGGGCAGGTGATGTCGCCGCAGCCGGTGAGGGCCAGGAGGGCGGCGAACGCCAATGCTGCCGTGACGGGACAGAGTGCCGAGCGCTGGGCGCAACTCGGATGTGTTTGCAGGAGTGCTGACATGTCGATGAACTGGTTATCGACGTCTGGGGCGGAAGGTTGCGTGGTTTCTTGGGGAAACCCAGCCTAGCGTTTTTCGCGGCGCGCGGGGTGTGACCCGGCTCACAGCACCCAGCGATATCCGTGTCCGCGCTCGGTTCGAATGGCGTTGAAATCTGGGTCAACCGCGTTGAAGCGGCCCCGGATGGAACGAATGTGAACAGCGACCGTGTTCGGCGCCACGCTGATGCTCGCGGCTCGCATGAGCTCTGTCGCGCTCTTCGGTTGTGGCTGGGCCGACGCGAGGGCCAGCACCATCCAGTACTGAGTGAGCGAGAGCCGAACCGGCTCCCCTTTCCAGGTAACTTCGGCGCGGTCCGAGTCGATGCTCAGGTCTCCGATGGCGATCTCGGCGCTTCGATTGCCGTCGGAGTCGCTCTCGAGGACGGCGCGGCGGCGCTCGAGCAAGGTCTCGATGCGCACCGCCAAGAAATCGAAGCTGCTTTCTTTGGAGAGATAGTCGTCCGCGCCGACCTTGAGGCCGGCGATGCGGTCGACTTCGTTGTCGTGGCAGGTGAGGAAAATGACCGGCAGGGTCTGTGACACCTCGCGAAGCTCCGCGCATAGACGGAGGCCGCCGTCGCGTTCGTCGCCGAGCGCTACGTCGAGGACCGCGACGTCTGGCGTGTCCACCCGAAACGCACCGAGTGCGCTCCGGCGGTCGCCAAACGCCCGGACCCCGAAGCCGCGAGCCTGTAAGAAATCTGCGTAATTCTCGCGAATCACATCGTCATCTTCAACAAGTCCAACTGTACAGTGCATCGAATTGTCCGTTGCCGAGCATATCGAGCTGCCAGCCTGCGGCATAGCGCGAAACGTCGGTCTTCATCTTAAATCATATTCGTTCATCGAAACTCACACACATTCGCCGTCGCCTGGGGCACTCTTGGGAAATCGACAGTTACGCGTGGGAGCTTCCCTATACCTGTTGGTGTTCTTTCTCACGTCTACGGTCGTAGCTTAGTGAAGGGAGAGGACGATGAAGCGATTCACAGTAGGTACGATTTGGGTCGTGTTCCTGACTGCCTGGTTCGCGGCAGATGCTCACGCCCAAGACGAGATGGTGACCGAGACTCCGTCGGCGGAGACGGCTGAGCTCGCAGATCCCGCCCTCCAGGCGAAGACCTATGAGCAGTTTCGGTACGAGTCGCTCCAACGGCGCGCTCGGCGGTCGCGCAATGCGCTGATTGGGACTTCGGCCGCCTTGACCGTGGGCACCATTCTCGTGTTCTCGTTTGCCGCGCAATGCGTCGATTACAACGTGCCGTCTGGCAGCACTCGAACGTGCTCCACAGCCGGGCAAGAAGCTGGCCTCAACATCGGAGCCATGATGTTCATGGGAGGGCTCTTTGGCACGCTGACAACCGGAATCATGCTCGGGGTGCGCAAGGGCAAGCTGCGGCGCATGGACGACAACCTCCGTCCTGGACAGGCCGCTGTCCGCTGGGACCCAAGGCGTTCGCGTTTCGTCTTCTAGAACTTGGCGCCTCGGCGCTCTCGTTCCATATTGTACACATGAGATTGTCTTATTTTCTGGGAGCGTGCCGATGAGGATCGGCGCGGGGGCGGCCGCCTTGGGGATGGTCGTTGGGCTGATCGGATGCGGCGATGACGGAGTTGGGAGCCTCCCGTACGAGCTCTCCTGCAACATCACGGACTCGAACTGTCAGCGGACGATCTATGATTCGCTCGCGGTGACGCTAGGCGCGGAGGGTTTCGATCGTCCACAGATTCGGACGATTTCGGTGGCTCAGCACGCGCAAGAGGTGCGAAGCGGGCTCGACCTCAACGACCTGACGGGGGAAGACGCGGCGACGCGCGGGCTTCGCCTGATGGGGTTCATTCCCGAGGACACTGGCAGCTTGGCCGAGACCCAGGCCGAGTTCTGGATCACGCAGGTGGCCGCGTACTACCAGCGCGGGAGCCACTTGATCACGGTGGTCGACAGGGACTACGAGGTAATTGGAGCGCAGACTCTGTTGGCGCACGAGCTCACTCACGCGATTCAGCACAGCCAGTTCGACCTAGGCACAGTGGGTGTCGGCGCAGACACCGAAGACGCCGTGCTTGGGGTGCGTGGGGTCATCGAGGGCGACGCCATGCACAGCTCGTTTGCCTGGACGTATGAGAAGCTCGGTTACCTTCCGGAAGAGATCGACTGGAATGCGATCTTCGAAGAGGACGAAGCGCTCGCGCGGGATGACGCCGCCGACTCGTCGGTCGCGCTCGTCGACTCGGCGTCGGGCTTTCCTTACTCCTACGGGTTCGACTACATGAGGTCGGTTTTCGTGGACGGGGGTTTGGTGGGGCGCGCCGCAGCGTTTGTTTCGCCGCCGTCGTCGACCATCGAGCACATGCTCGGCTTTGGCGCGCCACTGCCGGCATTCGATTTCCCCGAGGCCGCGCACCCTTCGCCGGTCGACGGCCATTCGGTCGAAGGGCAAGATCGCTTCGGCGCGTGGTATGTGTACGGCTTCCTTCGTCGGCGCGGCATGAGCGACACGGCGGCCTGGTCCGCCGCGCTGAGCTGGCTCGGCGACGAGCTCGCGATCTATGAGAGCGATTCGTCGCTCGTCGCCGTGTGGCGCGTGCGCTTCGACCAGGCGCTGAACGCGAGCGTCCTGGCGGACGAGGTCAACAGCGACCCGAGGGACGTCGCCTGGTCGGCGGTGCTCTTCGAGGACGACGCCTACGTGTTCGCTGCTGAAAACGAGCAGACCCTCCTGGCCTGGGCGGACCAGCCGCTCGATTCGCCAGCAGCCGTCCTGGCACAATAGGGCGGCCGATGGCACGGCGGCGTTTCC
>JBLYYU010000373.1:0-3466 GCA_048550275.1 Polyangiales bacterium | reverse complement strand
GTCGGGTTCGTGGGCGCCGGTCTGCTGACGTTCCCTCAGGCGCTCGGAATCGTCCTAGGCGCGAACGTCGGCACGACCATCACCGGATGGCTGGTCGCGCTGCTCGGCTTCAAGCTCGAGCTCGGCACCGCTGCGCTGCCGATCGTCCTTGCTGGCGCGTTGATTCGCCTCTTCGCGAAAGGCCGCGCTTCGGCCGCTGGATTCGCGATCGCTGGGTTCGGCCTGATCTTCGTCGGGATTTCGCTCTTGCAGGAAGGCATGGGGGGTCTCGTTGGCGTCATCACCCCGGAGAGCTTTCCGGACGACACCTGGTCGGGGCGCCTACTCCTAGTGGCCTTCGGCATCGGCTTCACGCTGGTTACGCAGTCTTCGAGCGCAGGCGTGGCCATGGCCCTGGCCGCGGTCAATGCGTCGGCGATCACGGTACAGCAGGCTGCCGCCGCCGTGATTGGCATGGACATCGGCACGACCGTCACAGCCCTTCTCGCAAGTGTTGGCGGCTCCGTGCACGCTAGGCGGACGGCCTACGCACACGCGATGTACAACGTGTTCACGGGCGCGGGCGCCTTTCTGATCCTCGTCCCGTTCATGCAGTTGCTCGAACGCTTCGCACCGAACCTGCTTTCGTCCGAGCCGGAGCTCGTCCTGGTGGGGTTCCACACCTTGTTCAACCTGGTCGGCGTGAGTGTCGCCCTGCCCTTCGCATCGAAATTTGCGGGCCTTCTCATCCGCCTGGTGCCCGTGAAGCGGGCGCCGCTTTCTCACGCCCTCGACCAGTCTCTGCTCGAAGCGCCCGCCGCCGCCCTAGACGCTCTCGGAGCCACCCTCGCCGGACTCACGGCGAACATGTTCGAAATGGTCCTGCAACTGCTCTCGGTCACACGAGCGCAAAGTGTCGAGACGAGCCTCGCGCAACTCCGGCAGGCCCTGAGCGAAACCCGAGACTACGTGCAGAACATCCGCAGCTCGCCGGAGCAGGGATGGACCTATCATCGGCACGTTTCGGCGATGCACGTCATCGACCACCTCGACCGTTTGGCCGATCGATGTGCGGAATCCGACCGTTGGAACACCCTGAGAGAGGATCCCAAGCTCGCCACCATCGCCAGGGATCTGGGGCCGGTGGTCAACGAAGTGAGCAAGGCGCTCGTGCACGGCGAACGGGAAGTCCCGGAGGAAGGTCTCGAGGCGGCGTGGCAATCACTTCAGGAGCAGGGCCGCGACTATCGTGAAGGCGTCCTCGAAGGGATCGCCGTGGGGGCTTGCGACGCAGCAGACGGCGTCGAACGTCTCGACGCGGCACGCGGCGCACGACGAGTCGCTTACCACGCCTGGCGAATCGCCTACCATCTGAACCGGTGTCGCGCGCATGAACCGCCTTCGGACGAGCTCCGAGACACAGTCGTTCCTCCGCACGCCGAAGCGGAGCCGCCGGAACCGAGCTGAGCGCAGCTTCACGGTTCACCAGGCCATGGACGGGCTCAGGCCGGCGGTACACTGAGCGGCGTACGATCCCATCGAGGCTGACACGCTGCGGTTCGGCCTATCCCGCCGAATCGAACTTCATGTAGACTCCGAATCTCGATCAACCCGGAGGTGCGAGATGCCGAGCAAGATGGTGGTTGCGTTTGGACCGTTCAAAGACTTCATCGCGGACGGCGTTCGCGCTGGCGACACGATTCATCTATCGGGCGCGGTTAGCATCGACGCACAGGGCAAGACCGTTCACCCGGGCGACATCGTGAAGCAAGGGCAACAGGCCTACCGAAACATCGCCGAGGTGCTCGAGAAGTTCGGCGCCACGATGGACAACATCGTCGACGAGACCGCCTTCGTCACCGACATGAGCGCGATCATGGAAAGCGAAGAAAAGATGGGGGCCTTCTTCGGAATGCGCGCCGCGGCCTACGGGGGTACTCCCGAGACGTGCCAAACCCTCATCGGCGTCAAAGAGCTCTTCACGCCCGATCTTTTGATCGAGATCAAGGTCGTCGCGCACGTCTAGCTCGCGACGGCTGCTAGCTCTCTACGAAGACGCGAGGCGTTCGTACTCGTCGAGCAGCTCGTCGACGAGCGAGTCCATCCAGGCCTGCGCGTGCGGGCTCCGGAGGACCGACGTGAACGCGGGCCAAGTAGCCTCAGCCAGGGCATCGAACGGCGGCTGCGGCGCGGTCGAGCCCATCCCGAGAAACTCGCCCACTGTCTTGCCCGCCGCAGGGCCGAGCGCCTGGTCGATCCAACGATGAATGTCTGCGCGCATCTCCGGCAGTCGAGTCACATGCTCGGCGCTCAGCTCGACGACGGCGCCCATGTCGCCGATCAGCTCGTCGTCGGCGGCCTCCAACAAGAACGCAGGCGACTTCGAGAGCACGAAGTTGATGAACGTCGCGCGGAATTCCGTCGACGCCGGGTCGTCGATTCTGGAGATCGTGAACTCCGCCGCGCGCTCCAGCACCGGCTGCGTACTCTCCGCCAGAAACGACTTGATCTCCGGCTCGATGCGGCGCTGCATGTCATCGATGAGCTTCTCGGCGAAAGCCCCGGCGCTCCCGAGCATCCCGAAGCGGCCGACCGGAGAGAGCTTCATCATCATCCTCGGCAGCAGGGTCGAGAAGTCCTTCAGGGCCCGGTAGAGCGCATCGTTGACGACCGCTTCGGCGGCCTCGCCGCGAAACATGGCCCGCACCCAATCGGGGTGCACGAGGCCGGGCCGCGCGATCGCCTCCTGGAGCTTCGCCCGCGCGTCCGGGGGAAGAAGACGGCTGAGCGGGCGCTCGTCCTGGCGGAGCTCCGTGATCACGGCCCCGGCGACCTTCGGCACGATCGGGCGGGCGATCTCGATGACGAAATCGGTGTCGAGCATTTCGTCCGCAACGCGCTTCACGACGTCGGCATGAACCAGCTCGTTCACCGGCGTTGCGAGCAGGTGGTTCCAGGTCGCCTCGACGAGCTGACGCCATTCCTTCCTAGGCCGTTCTCCTTCGACCAGTCGCTGCTGGAGCCAGCTCTTGAGCGCGGTACGATTGTCGGACTCGCCTGCCATCCGATTGAACGTAGCCCGGTCGCCAAGGAGCACAAGGTCGCCCCCAGCGGCGCCCGGAAAAAGTCCGCCGCCGGACATTACGTTTGAGGTAGGCTCGAACGCAATGGGGTCACGTTGGACGAGTTGAGCTATCGATCGGCCGCGCAATGCCTGGCGATGCTCCGTGACGGCGAGGTCAGCTCCCTCGAGCTCGTCGACGCCTCGATCGCTCGAATCGAATCCCAGAACGACCAGCTGAATGCCGTCGTCGCCAAAGATTACGAGCGGGCGCGACAATGCGCGCGGGCGGCAGACGCGGCGCGCTCGAACGGCAAAGCCCTCGGCCCACTGCACGGCTTGCCGATGACCATCAAGGACTCGCTCGAAACCGCCGGCCTGGTCACCACGTCGGGCGACCCGAAGCTTCGTGATCATGTCCCTCAG
>JBLYYU010000372.1:0-12401 GCA_048550275.1 Polyangiales bacterium | reverse complement strand
GGGTTTCGAGAGGCACATCGGTTGCGACGGTTCGTCGCGGTCTTCCCGGTGACTCTCTCTATGTGCGCGATGTCATGAGTTCAGCTGCTGCTCCTTGCCCGAGTGGTTTCCGTAGACCTTCCCAGACGCCAAAAAGAAATTTCTACCAGCGATAGTGCGCAAACGCCTTGTTAGCGTCGGCCATCTTGTGAGTGTCTTCCCGCTTTTTCACGGCGTTTCCGCGGCCCTGCGAGGCTTCCATGAGCTCCGCTGCCAGACGTTCTTCCATGGACTTCTCGCCGCGTGCACGCGAGTACTGCACCAGCCAGCGCATAGCGAGCGCGTTGCGTCGGTCCGAGCGAACCTCAACGGGAACCTGATACGTTGCGCCGCCAACTCGGCGGCTCTTGACCTCGACCCGAGGCTTCACTGCGTCGAGCGCCTTCTTGAAGACGTCCAGCGGCTCGCCCTTGAAGCGTTCTTCGATGATTTCGAAGGCACCGTACAGGCACTTCTCGGCCGTCGATCGCTTGCCCGCGAGCATCAGCGAGTTGACGAACTTCGCCACGAGCTGATCGCCGTACTTGGCGTCGGGAATGATGTGTCTCTTGGGTGCGCTGACTCGACGACTCATGACTTAAACTTGCTCACGCTTTGGGGCGCTTGACGCCGTACTTCGACCGCTTGTTGACGCGGTTCGCTTTGTTGGTGTTGGACGGGCCTGCTGCGCCGGTGGCGTCGAGCGTGCCGCGAACGACGTGGTATCGGACGCCGGGAAGATCTTTCACTCGGCCGCCGCGAATGAGCACGACAGAGTGCTCCTGAAGGTTGTGGCCCTCGCCGGGAATGTACGTAGTCGCCTCGATCCCGTTCGAGAGGCGCACACGAGCCACCTTCCGAAGTGCCGAGTTCGGTTTCTTCGGCGTCGTGGTGTACACGCGAACGCAAACACCTCGCTTCTGCGGGCAACGCTGAAGCGCCGGCGAGTCCGTTTTCGATTTGATCTGTTTGCGTCCCTTGCGGACGAGCTGGTTGATCGTGGGCATAACTATCCGAAAAAGCGTGCAATTCCTCGAACGCACGCAACTTCCCCGTGCGTCGAAGGGAGCGAAGGATAGGCGCGAAACCCCGGCTGTCAAGCGAAGTGTTCAGCGAATTGCCGAAGGAGCCTAACCTGCTGAAACAACTGAGCTTTTCAGTTCGCGTCCAAGCGCAGTTTACCAAACGGGTTACCATAAATGATCCGGCCCTCCTGATCGAGCTGGATCCCGGAAAACAGGCTGTTGTACCGGGAGCCTCCGACGACGTAGTGGAAGCTCGAAGCGCCGGATGTCAGGTCCACCCCTTCGAGCGTCCAGAGCCCGTCTCGGGCTCCGACGGTGTACACCATGTTGGAATCGCGGCTGATGTAGGGAACGCTGTTCGGCGAGCTGATGGCGGGGTTTGCCCAGGACTCGCTAAGCTCTCGCGCTTCCGGATCCCACTCGAACTTCTGCATTCCGTACGGCTGAAAGAGCGGGTCGTGCCCCAAGAAGCTCGCGTAGAGCCGAGTGGCTTGGGCGCCGACCGTGTCGGGAACGTTTCTCGCTTCGTTGTTCACGACGACCGCGCCAAGGCGGTGCGAATCTCCGGGAAATCACGGCTCATCGCGACCAGGGCGCCCTCGTCGGTGACGAGGATGATCCATCCGTCGAAGGTCATGTTGAAGCCGACGAGGTTGCCAGGGACGCTCCCGTCGCCCGGGATGTCCCAGGTTCGCTTGACCTCGATCGCCGAGTCTGGATTCCCGGCTTCGACGTCGCCATACGCCACGACTCTTCGGCTGCCTCCGACGTAGAGCGTGTTGTCCTTGTCGAGCATTCCGTACACACCATCGAGCCCCTGAAGGTACTGGGCAGCCAAGGTCAGCGCGTGCATCTGAAGCTCGGCGCAGTCCGATGACTCGACGCCTTCCGAGCAGTCGAGCGCATCCAACTTCTCGATGGCGGCGTCGATCTCCTCGTCGGTCGGCCACTGCTCCATGGGCTTGACCGGGAACTCGGTGAGCACCTCGAAGGTCGCGTGGTCGAGCTTTGCGATTCGATCGGCGCCGTTCGACCAGATCACGCGGCGGCAGTCGTCGTGCTGGCTCGAAATGTAGATTCCAAAGTGCCCGGGACCGAATCTGTTGATAGTTGCGTTCCGCGTCACCGAGCGTCTTCGTGGGCCCGGTCGGACGCGAATATCGCCAAGTGGAGAACTAGTCTCATCAGTCGCTCCGTGGTCAGAAATCGAGCCGCATTTTGCCGCCGGTCAACCCCAGTTCCAAACGAATCTGCGGGCCCGTGCTTTGCGGTGCCCGGAGCTCATTGGGCAACTCGCGCTTGCGGGTCGTTCGAATCACGGGCTTGAAGCGCACCTCGGCCTCGACCACTCCAGCAACGGCGAAGCTGAGGAACGCACCGACGCTCACCCAATTGCCGATGCGCAGCGCTTTCTCGACTCGTCTTGCCCGGTCGATCTCCTCGGGCGATGGATTCTCATCACGCAACGAATTGTGACCGATGAAGGTTGCAATCGAAGCCGCCAGAAGTGCGCTCTCAACGGTGGCGAACATGATCCCTAGCTTTCGATCGCCGTTCTGAAACTGGCCGGCACCGAACGGAATTGCGGCAATCCAGCGAGAGTTCTGCTTTTCGACGGTCTCGGTGGCCGCAAGCTCTTCGAGCATCTTGATGCGCTGCTGCTGAACAATGAGCTGCTCGACCTCTTCGGAGCGCTCTCTTTGCTGGCGCGCTGCGTCGCGGGCGTCACGGTGAGCACGTTCCCGAGCGAACTCCGCTTGCACCTCTTGAAAGGTCTGGACGACGGCGCCGGGAAACGCGACGGGGTCGATGTCGTAGTCCGGGTCCTCTTCGAGCAATCGACGGAACTGCTCCCGCGCCGCCTCTTTCTTGCCGAGAAACAGGTACGTCGCGCCCAGATACTTCCGGGCTTCGATGCGTACGACAGGGTTGGCAGCCCTCGGGACGGCTCCTCCGACCAGCGATTCGAGTGCCCTCGCGGCCTTCGGGTAGTTCTGCTTGTCGTACTGGCGCCTGGCGGATTCGAAATCTGATAGCTCGTCGGCGGCGACTGGCAGCGCGAACGCTGCCATCAGCACGAGTATCAAACCGGAAAGCGCGCTGCGCGGTATCACCCTAGCCGGGTTCTACGGGGTTTCGGCTTCCCTCTCAAGCGCGAAGGAATGCTCCGTCAGGTCCGCGCCAGCCCGAAGCTTCACGACGGTCTTGTAGGTTCGGTAACCTGGCGCACGGATTTGGACCTGTGCTGAGGCCTGAAGCGTCGACATGGGGATTCGAAGGATTTCCCGGATACGGCCTGAGACGGTCCGGTTACCTGGCAAAGTGATCCGAACTGTCGTGTCGGCCGGGGCGGGTCCTTTGAGATAGAGCCTCGCCGGTTTGAATCGAAGCTTGACCGCGAGCTCGAAGTCGCGCGCCCCGGGCGGGATTCGCCTTCGAACGACCCGCTCTTCGCAACAGCCTTCGGCCCCAACGAAACGAAACGAATGGCTGCCGCTTTTGAGCCGAACGCGTTGAAAGCCGGGACCGTACGGCTTGAGGGGCCCGCCGTTGACGCTGATCGATACGTTCGGAGGAGTAGGCTTGAATACCACCCAGCGACGACCGTTGGCGGCGACTTCTTTCTGTGGTTCGCGCGCTCGAACCTGCTTCTCCTCGATCACCGGCTCGGGCGTGGGAACCGAAACCGCGCCGGTGTCGAGGGCGGTCGACGCATCGACCGCGCCGGCATCGAGGGCGGACTCCGTTTCAGCCGGGCCGGCCGCGACTTCCGGGCGAGGCCAATTGAAATAGGCGAGCCCGAACAAGAGCAGCAACACCGCGGCCGCCATCAGCGCGAGCATGTTCGTGAGGCGGCGCTGGCGTCCCAACGAACCGAGAAGCTTGAGCGCTCTTTCGTTTCCATCGTCGAGAGCTAGAGCCCGGCTCAGAAGAGACTGTGCCTTGGACACCTCGCCCGCTTTCGCGGCCTCTGCACCGATGACCAGAAGCCTTTGAAGCGACTGGTCGTGGAGCTCGGTCGCCATTTCCTTTGGATTGGAGAGGTAACGCGCAAGGGTCGCATCGGGATCCTCGATCCCCATTTCGTTCAGAAAGCCGCGCAGCTCGTCGACCATCTCGCTGGCGGATTGGTAGCGGTCGGCCGGATCTCGTGAGAGGGCCTTGTTCATTATGTGCGCCAAGTCGCCGCCGATCGCTGGGCGAAGGCGCAGCGGGTCTGGGTACTCACCTTCGAGAAGCAACTTCAAGAGGTGATGTGGGTTGCGACCGATGAACGGCAATCGGCCGGTCGCGCAGAAATAGAGAACCGTCCCCAGGGAGAACACGTCGCTCCGAACGTCGCAGTTGCCGCCCTCGATTTGCTCCGGGGCCATGTGGCCTGGTGATCCAAGAATCTGGCCGGTGACGGTGAAGGTGTGGGCGTCGACCATATAGGCGATGCCGAAATCGGTGAGCTTCACGCATCGGTCCTCGTGGATGAGAACGTTCTCGGGCTTCACGTCGCGATGGATGATGCCCTTGGCGTGGGCTTCGCCGAGCGCGTCCGCGAGCTGGAGTGCAACGCATGCCGCGATCTCGGGCGGAACTTCCCTCCAGTCGAGGACGAACTGCTTGAGCGTGGGGCCCGTCAACAGCTCGGCAGCGATGTACGTCTCATCGGACGCCTCGCCGCTGTAGTCGTAGATCTCGAGAATGTGCGGATGACGAAGTTTGGCGACGCTTTTCGCTTCGCGCGTGAAACGCGCTCGCGCTTCGCTGGTGCGCTGCAAGTGCGGGTGAAGGACCTTGAGCGCGACGAAGCGATCGAGGGAGCTGTCGCGGGCACGGTAGACGGTCGCCATTCCGCCGTGGCCGATCTCGTCGAGGACCTCGTACTTCTCCAGCTTGCGTAACATCTGCCCGGGAATTCCGAGGATAACAGGTTCGAGCTCGGCTACCCCATCCTTCTACAGTGGCTCGAGCGCAGCGGGGACGCAGAACTCGAAATCGTCACGCACGCTGGCTCCGTCGTCCCCGCCCGCTACCACGAAAGCACCGCTTTCGAGTACGAGGCCGCCTGCCCCCGCCCGGGGCACCTGCAACTGCAAGACTGATTGGATCTCCACCGTGGCGTCGCTCCAGCGAACCTCTTCGACGAGGCTCGAATCGTCCCCGCCGATGAGCAAGGCGCTCTGCGCGGGCTGCAGAACATCGAGACGCGCGGTCGGCCAGCTCGGACCCGCGCTCGACCGGCAGGTACCCGGACAGCCGTCGAACCGAACGCTGTCTTGCCGGATCGCGTCTACGCCGTCGACGCCGCCAATCCATAGCGCGCGGCTCACGCCATCGCCGACGAGCAAGCCGCCTTCACGAAATCCGTCCAAGAGATCGGCCACGGGCTGTCCCGCGTCCTCTCCATTGACGAGGATCTCCGCGTTGCCCTCTGCGTTCCCTCCAGCGACCAGGACGTCCATCCCGAGTGCCGTAGCCGAAGGTCCCGAACGGGGCTCGCTCAGTTGCGAAGCCAAGACGTCACCGCCGGGCTCGACCAGCGACACCGCCGACTGAGCTTCGCCTGCGAGCTCGCCACCGATCACCATGGCCCCGAGGCCGGGAACCGAAACCAGGGCGGAGCGAGACCCGGCGCCGAGGTGAAGCACGACCGGTGTCACCCGGTTCGTGGTGTCGAACATGTCGAAGATGAACGGCGCCGTGTTCTCGGGGAGCACCAGAATTTGCCCTTCGTCGATTGAAGCGGCGCGGGTCTCTCCCAAGTCGGACACCGAGAACTCCTCTTCGAACAGGCGCGACTCCCATTCGAGTGCGTCGAAGAACTCGACCTGCTCGTTCGACGGACCGGTTCCCCCGGCGATCAGCGCGAAGGTGCCGGACTGCACCATGCCAAAGAACGCTCTCGGCGCCTCCAGCTGATCGAAGGTCACACGCTCGCACGACGAGGGCTCGGCCATCACCACGCGGAGGAAGCCGGAGGACACGGCGGGGATGAAGGCGGGGGGAGCGGTCAGCTTCGAGGTACTCGGCCCTTCGAGCGCCGCACGAATACGGGTAGGCAAAGAAAAAGCACCGAACTCCAGCACAGCTTCGAACTGGCCATCGACAACCGGGAACTCATATTGCTGAGTCGGGAATTCGCCCTCTTGGATGCCGACTCGGAACACGTCCGCATCCGTGCCTGCGGCGGGATTGCCGTTTTCGCCGTCGACGACGAGGGCATCGAAGACGAAGGGAGAGGAGGACTCCTTGCAGGCCAAGGCCGTCACCACGAGCAATCCAAGCAAGACCAGGCGGCGGTTCACGGCGGGAGGTTGCTTTACGCCTTTGCGGCAAGCAAGTAGAGGAGCGGAGTGTGGGCCGAACGTGTCGCTTCGATCGATGAGCTGACTGTCGCGCGACGTTTGCGCGGGGAGCGCGGCTTCGCCTGGCTCGACTCGAACCGGAGCGAAGCGCGGGATGGACGGTATTCGTTTCTCTCAGCCTGGCCGTCCGACGAGGTTCGGGTCGAGTTTGGCACCGAGGCTCCTTTCGCGGCGCTCAGAGGGTTGAGCAGATCCGGAAGCGACACTAATCCCGACGGTCCGAGGCCTTGCGAGGTTCCCGCCTGGATCGGGTACATCGCGTTCGATACGTTCTGGTCGGCGCCCGTCCGAGGCCGCCCGCGATTCGAGCGCGCGCAGGTTCCTATTCTTCTTTTCCAGCGCTACCCGGCGCTCCTCGCAGTGGATCATGCGGCCGGAGAGTGCTGGATCGTAGGTGACGACCAGAGCGCCTGCGATCGCTTCATGTCTCGACTCGACCGGGCCGAAGAGTCACCGGTCCCGACGCCGGTGATCGGAGACATCGATGTCGACGACGCTGGGGAGCATCGGGGCGCCATCGAAAAGGCTCTCGAGTACATTGGCATGGGCGAAGTGTACGAGGTCAACGTCGCCCGTCGCTGGCAAGCCGCGTTCGAAGGGGACGCTCTTCAGCTCTGGCAGGCGATGCGAACGGCGAGTCGTGTGCCGCTGGGGATGTTCCTCGATTGCGATGACCATGCCGTGCTCGCGTGCACGATGGAGCGTTTCATCCACTGGGACGCCTGGAGCCGGACGCTCGTGACCCGGCCGATCAAGGGTACGATTCGCCGCGAAGCGACAGAGGACGGAGCTTCAGAACGCTTGCTTGCCGATCCCAAAGAGCGCGCCGAGCACTCGATGATCGTCGACCTGATGCGGAACGACCTCGGGCGCGTTGCTGAGGTCGGCACCGTGAACGTGGACGCGCCTCTGATCGTAGAACCGTTTACCGGGCTCTATCACCTCGTGAGCACCGTGAGCTGCGTCACGCGGCCCGAGGTTGCCCTGGCGGACGTCTTGGAGGCTACCTTTCCACCAGGGAGCGTCACCGGCGCTCCCAAGATCCGAGCTCTAGAGATCATCGAAGAGCTCGAGAAGCACCCACGGGGTGTCTATTGCGGCGCGCTCGGTTTCATCGACCACGATGGCGGTCTCTCGCTGGCGGTGGCGATCCGGACGGCGACAGTACGCGACGGCATGGTCTCGTATTGGGCCGGCGGGGGCATCGTCGAAGCCAGCGACCCTGACCGGGAGGTGGCCGAGACCGAGCTGAAAGCCCGGGTGTTTCTCGATGCGGTACAATCGCTTCGCGGAGGAGAAGAGGATGACTGATCGTATCGATATCGTGCTGGATTTCTGGTTCGGAGAGCTCAACGACTTGGGTTGCGCGAGCCCCAATCAGCGCAAGCTCTGGTGGACCAAGTCCGACGCGTTCGACGCGACGATTCGATCGCAGTTTCTGAACGACTACGAGGCGATCGTCGCCGGCGATCGTGAGCATTGGCGGAACTCGGCGCGCGGCGCGCTCGCATACATCATCGTTTTGGATCAGTTCTCGCGAAACATGTTTCGAGGTACCGCGGAGATGTTCGACGCGGACGAACTGGCGCGAGAAGTCTGCTGCGAAGGCCTAGAGGCCGGGTTCGATGCGGAGCTTTCGTTCGACGAGCGCGTGTTCTTCTACCTGCCACTCGAGCACAGCGAGCACCTCCCCGACCATGAGCTATGCGACACAGCTTTCCAGCGCCTACGGGACCTCGCTCCCCCGGAGCTGAAGCCCGACGCCGAGTACTACCTGGACTTCGCCAAGCGGCACAGAGCCATCATCGATCGATTTGGGCGCTATCCGCACCGGAACGAAGTCGTGGGACGGGCGTCGAGCGCGGAAGAGCTCGCCTTCCTCGAGGAGCCCGGCTCGTCGTTCTAGTTGAGCTTCTTCTGGAAGCGCAGAGACGAAATGATCACCAGGAAGACCAAGAGGCCGGCGAGCCAAATGAGCTCGGTCTGTAGCTCCACGTAGTTCGCCCCCTTCAAGACGATCCCCCTGATGATCCGGAGGTAGTGGGTCAACGGCAAGATCATCGAGAGCCAGCGGGCCGGCGCGGGCATGGCCTCCCAGGGGAACATGAACCCCGAAAGGAGAATGTTGGGGAGCAGGAAGAAGAACGACATCTGCATGGCCTGCTGCTGGTTCTGGGCAAGCGTCGAAAAGAACAGGCCAACAGCCAGGCTCGCGGCGATGAAGAACACCGAAAGGCCGTAGAGCAACGGAATCGACCCGACGATTGGCACGTCGAAGATCAGGGAGCCCACCACCAGGATGAGGGTCATCTGGAGGTAGCCGATCGCGATGTAGGGAAGAATCTTGCCGACCGTGAGCTCGCCACGCCGGATCGGGGACACGATCAGCTGCTCGAGGGTGCCGCGTTCACGTTCGCGTGCGATGCCCATGGCGGTGAACATGACCATCGTCAGGGTGAGGATCACTCCGACTAGCCCGGGTACGATGAACACGGCGGTGCGCAGGTCGGGGTTGTACCAAGTCATCGGTTCGAGAGCGATGATTTGCGAGCTCGATGAAACCGGTAGGCCCTGTCGTTGGAGTCGCTCGATGGAAAGTGCAGCGGAACGCGCGGCCGCAAGGGACGTAGCGGTGTTTGTGGCACTCGCGACTACCTGTGGGTCCGAACCATCGACGACGAGCTGAAGCTGCGCCGTCCGGCCTGCTTCGACCTCGGCACCAAATCGCGGCGGGACTACCAAGGCCACCATTGCCTCTCGCGACCGCAGGGCTACCCCGATTGCCTCGTAGCTTTCCACGTGTCCGACTACCACGTAGAACCCGGTCGCCTCCATGCGCCGCACGAAACCCCGTGATTCGGTGGAGTGGTCTTGGTCGTAGACGACGGTGGCAATGTTTCGAACGTCGGTGTCGATCGCGTAGCCAAATAGCAGAAGCTGAATCACGGGGATTCCAACCATCATGCCCATCGTGAGACGATCCCGCCGCGCTTGAAGCAACTCTTTCCAGGCGATCGAGAGCATGCGATTCACGACGCGACCTCGTTTCGTTCCTCGTCGTGCACCATGGCGACGAACGCGTCCTCTACGTTGGGTACGATCTCTCGCGCATCGATCACGCCGGGGCCATCGCCCAGGAGCTCTTGGGCCAAGGCGAGCGGATCGACCGCGTCGAGGGTGGCAACGCGAAGCTGATTGCCGAAGGGAGCGACTTCGTCGACGGCATCATTTGCCCTCAGAAGGTCTGCCGCAGCGCCCACGTCCGAAGTCGACACGATCGCAACGCGAATGTTTCTCCTCTCCACGATTTCCGCCGGCGTGCCGATGTCGAGGAGCGAACCCTTGAAGATGAACGCCAGGCGGTGACAGCGCTCGGCCTCGTCCATGTAGTGCGTGGTCACGATCACCGTCGTGCCCTCTTCCGCAATCCGATGGATCTGCGCCCAGAACTCTCGACGGCTCACTGGATCCACGCCAGCGGTCGGTTCGTCGAGGAAAAGCAGGGGCGGGCGATGGATCATCGCGCACACCAAAGCCAGGCGCTGCTTCCAGCCGCCAGAAAGGGTGCCGCTGATCTGCTTGCGTCGATCCGACAGGCCCGCGCGCGCAAGCTCTTCGGGAACCCGGGAGGCGCGTTCACGACGCGAGACCCCGTAAATGCCTGCGTAGAATCGCAGATTCTCTTCGACGGTGAGGTCTTCGTAGAGACTGAAGCGCTGGGTCATGTAGCCAATGTTCTGTTTGACGCTCTCCGGCTCGCTTGCGACGTCATGACCGACGACGGTGGCGCTGCCGTCGCTCGGGTCGAGGATCCCGCATAGCATTCGAAGCGTCGTCGATTTTCCGGCTCCGTTCGGTCCGAGCATCCCGAAGATCTCGCCTCTGCGCACACGAAAGCTGACGTCTCGAACGGCGACGAGGTCGCCAAAACGACGAGACAGGCTCTCGACGATGACCGGGTCTTGCACCGCTAGGACCCCTCAGGCTCGAACTCGGCAAAGGCGGGCACGCCGGCATGCAGTCGCTCTTCGGGGTCCGTGAGGCGAACCCGGACGCGAACGACCAGGTTGGGCCGCTCCCGTGTCGAGAACAGAAAGCGCGGGGTGAACTCCGTAGTCGGCGCGATGTGCTCGATCTCCCCTTCGATCGCATCGCTTTCCGCGTCGACTCGGACTTTGGCCGGGATCCCAACCCGAAGCCCCGATAGATTCTGCTGCGGGACGAAGACATCGACGTACGGATGGGTCGTATCGGCTACGGTGATCACCGTAGCGCCCGCTGCGACGACCTCGCCCAGGCGAACGGGAACGTCGAGGACGGTGACCCGTTCACTCGAGCGCAGGGAATAGAGCGCCAGGCGCTCCCTCTCGGCCTCCACCGCCGCCTCGGCCGCAGTGACCGCGGCGTCGGAGGCGGCCAGCTCCTCGGGACGCGCGCCTTTCCGCATCTGCTTCAGGCGTTCCTGAAGCATCCGCACCTGTGCTTTGGACTGCGCGTACGCCGCATCGAGCTCGGAAACGAGAGATCGGGCGGTCGCAGCCTCGGCGGGCAGGTTCCGGTGCCGGCTGAGGTTCGCCCGGGCCTCTCGCAAGGCAGCGCGCGCCCCGTCGAGCTCCGCCATCGTCGCTCGGACTTCTTCGACTCGCGGCCCTGCGTAGACCAGCGCGGCGTTGGCCTTCGCTCGCGCGAGATCCGCTTCACGAGCCAGCAAGATCGGCAGCTCGGCGGTGTCGTCGAGAACGGCGATGAGTGCTCCCTCTTCGATCAGGTCTCCCCGGTCGAATCGGATCTCGCGAAGCTGGCCGCCAACCCGAAACCCGAGGTGACGGTCATCGTGCTCGATGATTCCCTGGTATCCGGACGGGGTTCCGCGCTCCGCTCTGCACGCAGCGGCCATCAAGAAGAAAAGAACGCCGACAAGCAGCTTGGCGGAATGTTCAGTGCCCATGACGAGGCGAGCATAGCAGACCCTCCACTCTGCGTTGGAGAGCTCCAGCGACGTCGCTCCTAGGACTTGCGCCGCATCGAGTGTTACAACCGGCGAGCCGATGCAGGAGTCGTTGGAGATCGTTCTCAACATTTCCATTGCGGTATTCATCGCGGGGGTGTTGTTCACCGCAGGGCTCGAAGTGACCTTCGAGCAGGTGCTCAAGCCCCTGAGGAATGTCGGGCTCGTGAGCCGCGCGCTGCTGGCAAACCTGATTTTGGCGCCACTGTTCGTCTATGGAATGAGCATCGTGTTTCCGCTGGAGCGCCCCTATATGATCGGGGTCCTCCTCTACGGCTTCGCAGCGGGCGCACCCTACACACCGAAGCTCGTGAGCGCGGCATCTGGGCACGTGCCGAACTCGATTGCGGCCACCATGCTGCTCACACTGCTCACGATCATCTACATGCCGTTCATCCTCCCCGTTCTGGTGCCCGGCACTGAGATTGGCAGCTGGGAAATCGCCAAGCCCCTGCTCTTGCAGATGTTCGTGCCCCTGGTCATCGGCCTCGGCATCCGTCACTCGAGCGACCGCTTGGCCGCCCGCTTGCGCAGGCCGGCCAACCTGCTGGTCAACCTCTCGCTGCTCGTGTTTCTGATACTCGCGCTGGTTCTTCACTGGGACGCGCTGATGGATACCATCGGAACCGGTGCGATTAGTTCTGCGATCGCGTTGACGCTAGCGACGTTCGGCATCGGCTACGCACTCGGGCCAGCGGGCCGTCAGGGCCGGGTCACCCTCGGCCTGATCACCACGGCGCGCAACATCGGCGCAGCGGCGACGGTCGCAACGGCGAACTTCAAGGACGAGCCTCGCGTGTTGCTCACCGTGGCGGTTTGCATGTTCGTGGTCTTCGCGTTGGCGTTCCCGACGGCGAAGTTGTTTTTCAGCAAACGACTCGCGATCGGCTAGAGTACCGCGATGAGACTACGCCATTTCCGAACCCTAGGCATATGCGGAGTGCTCGCCGTCTCCGCGTTTCTGAGCGCCTGCGCCAAAGATCCGGCCACGCC